>CACLKH010000001.1 GCA_902607475.1 uncultured Alphaproteobacteria bacterium
TAATTCTACTTTAGCTCCAACAGCTTCGAGCTTCTTTTTTATCTCTTCAGCTTCTTCTTTTTTTACACCTTCTTTTAAAGGTTTTGGTGCGCTCTCCACTAAATCTTTTGCTTCTTTTAAACCAAGTTCTGTGATAGCTCTAACTTCTTTAATAACATCTATTTTTTTGTCTCCAGCTGCGGATAATTCAATATTAACAACACCGCCTCCAGTGTCTTCTTCAGCATCAGCTTCTCCTCCAGCTCCCGGTGCAGCAACTACAGCGGCAGGTGCGTTTGCTTCAACTCCCCATTTTTCTTCAAGTAATTTACTAAGTTTAGCAGCCTCTGAAACAGTTAGTTTAGATAGATCTTCAACAATTTTATTTAAAGCATCACTAGACATATTCTTATCACCATCAAATTAACAATATTTTTTTATTTTTCAACACTATTTTTAATAATTTTATTTATCTTCTGTTCCCTTATTATTTTTATCATTTTCCTTAACTTCTGGTTTTTCCTCTGCTTTTACTTTAACTTCTGATTTTTCATCAGATTTTGCTTCATTTTCAATCTTTTTCTCTGGAATATCGAGCTTTGAGTATTCGTTAAAAACTCTAGCAAGTTTATTAGCAGAAAATTTAAGTGCGTAAGCTATATTTCGAGCTGGAGTTTGTATTAAACAAATTAATTTAGAGCGTATTTCATCAAGAGTAGGTAATGTTGCAATCTCTAAAATATCTTTTTGTTCTAAATATTTTTCACCAATGATGCCGCCAAGTATTAATAATTTGTCATTCTCTTTGGAAAAATTAACTGAAATTTTAGCGGCTGAAACTTCGTCTTCTGAATATGCTAATGCTACAGGACCATTAAATAAAGCTTTAAACTCTTTACTTTTATGTTCCTTTAAAATTATTTTCATAAGAGAGTTTTTAACAATAATAAATTTACCGCCAGCTTCTTTAATTTTTAGTCTAAGTTCATCGGTTTGAGTAGTTTTTAAACCGGAGTAATGAGTAACTACTAAAATGCCAACATTGTTTAAAATATCTTTAAAATTTTTTACGAACTGTTTTTTTTGATCTCTTTTCATTAAAAATCCTCATGTAGGAAATTAAGTTTTCTTTTAAAACGCCTACAATCTTTGAATAATTCTAAAAAGTAATTAAAAAAATAGATTAATCAAGAAAATTATTTAATATTTTCTATTCGCATACTTGGTCCCATTGAAGTACTAAGATAAATTTTGTTGATAAACTTACCTTTAATACTATCAGGTTTTGATTTTTTGACAGCATTAACAAACTCTTTAAAATTTGAAATAAGATTTTCTTCAGTAAAACTTAACTTTCCAATACCGGCCTGAACAATAGCGTTTTTTTCTGATCTAAACTGAATCTGACCATCTTTAATATCCTTTATAGTTTTAGATAAATCTTCTGTAACAGTTCCTGTTTTTGGATTAGGCATTATACCTAGAGGACCTAATTTTTCACCTATTACCGCTATGTCTTTCATCATGTCTGGTGTCGCAACAGCAACATCAAAGTTAATTTTTCCATCTTTTATATCTTTAATTAAATCTTCGTTTCCTACAATATCTGCCCCTGCATCTTTAGCTTCTTTTGTTTTTTCTCCCGTTGCAAAAACTGCTACTTGTACTTTTTTTCCTGTTCCATTTGGCAATTTAGTAAACCCTTTTGATAAACCTTCACCTTTGTTCTTTTCTTTATTTAACATTATTGAAATATCTAAAGTTTCATCAAATTTCACTGTTTTATTAGATTTAAAAGTTTTAATTGCTTCATTTAAAGAAGAGGTTTTTATTTCAGAAATCTTTTTCTTATTTTCCAAATATCTTTTGCTTCTTTTTCTAACCATTATCTTTTTATTCCTTTGGTTTATCACTTGATTCAGTAGTTTTTTCTTCAGAACTTTTTTCATCTGTTTTATCTTCAGTAGGTACTGGTTTAATCAAAGTTTCTTTTTTTATTTTTTCATCAACAGATAACTTTCCTTTTTCTACAACTTTATATCCCATTGATCTTGCAGTTCCAGCTATAATTTTTGCGGCTTGATTAATATCATGTGCATTAAGATCGTCCATTTTTTTTTCAGCTATTTCTTTTATAGTAGACATGGGAATTTGACAAATTATATCTCTTCCTGGATTTCTACTAGCTTTTGTTAAATTCGCAGCTTCTTTTAAAAAGTGAGATGCAGGAGATTTCTTAACTTTAATTTTAAAAGTTTTATCTTTATACACAGTAATAATACAAGGTATTGGCATGCCTGGTTTTTCTTTTTGTGTTTTAGCGTTAAAAGCTTTACAAAATTCCATAATATTTAAACCTCTTTGACCTATTGCAGGTCCAACTGGAGGTGCAGGGTTAGCTTGACCAGCGGGTATTTGTAACTTTATATATCCATCAATTTCTTTAGCCATATTTTTTTTATATAAATATATTAAATTTTTTCAACTTGTGTATATTCTAATTCAACCGGTGTTGATCTTCCAAATATAGAAACAGAAATTTTTAATCTGCCTCTTTCTTCATCAACTTCTTCAACCATTCCATTAAATGATGCAAAAGGCCCATCGATTACTTTTACTTGCTGGCCAACTTCATAAACATATTTGGGAGCTATGTATTCAATGCTATCATCAGCTTTTTTTAACATTTTTATAGCTTCGCTTTGCGATAGTGGGATTGGTTTGTGATCATTTCCAGTAAATCCAGAAACCTTATTTGAATTTTTAACTAACTGCCAGGTTTGGTTATTCATAATCATTTTTACTAACATATATCCTGGAAAAAAATTTTTTTCAGAATTAATTTTTTTACCTCTTCTTATTTCTACCACCTCTTGTTTTGGAATTTGAAAATCAAAAAAAAAATGACTTAGAGATGCTTTTCTTGCATTATCTTGAATTGTTTTTACAGCTCTCTCTTCAAAACCTGAAGCAGCTCCTACAACGTACCATTTTGCGTTTGGGTCATCTTCTTCTTTTATATCTGTTACTTTATCTTCATTTTCTTGGCCTTCTTGTATTTCTTTTTCTTTAGTTTCAGTTTCTGTTATTTCTTTTTCGTTATCTTCTGTTAATTCATTTTCTTTTTTTGAATCTAATTCAATATTTTTTGAATCTTTATTTTCATTTTCTTGACTTGCTTGTATTTCTTTTTCTTTAGTTTCAGTTTCTGTTATTTCTTTTTCGTTATCTTCTGTTAATTCATTTTCTTTTTTTGAATCTAATTCAATATTTTTTGAATCTTTATTTTCATTTACTTGTTGTGTATCCATTTTTTTATCATCTTTGGATGTTTCTAATTCTTCTTTAGTATCATTATTTTTTTTGTCTTCAACCATTTTTTTTAAAAAAGAAATTTTATTAGTGTTGAAAAAAACCAATCAACAAGTAAAAAAAACAAAGCAGCTAAAATAACCATAAATAAAATTGCTGCGGAGGTCATCATTGTTTCTTTCTTTTTTGGCCAAGTAACTTTAGAAACTTCTGATTTAGTTTCATTTATAAAATCATTAATCTTTTTTAACATAAAATCCTATCTAATGGCAGGAGTGGAGGGACTTGAACCCGCAACCTCCGGTTTTGGAGACCGGCGCTCTACCAATTGAGCTACACTCCTAAAAATAGCTATATAAAATAACATAGTAATAAATTTAAAAATGTGGAATAAAAAAAAAATCTAAATGAGTTTATTATAACTTATTTTGCTTTCTTCTCTTTAGGTTTTGCATCAGCTTTTGGTTTTGGTGGAGCTTGATCTCCACCTTTTTCTTTAGCTGGTTTTACATTTTTTGCAGGTTTTCTTTTTGGGCTTCCTTCAATAACCTCGGCAACTACTCCTGAACCAACAGTTTTTCCACCTTCTCTTATAGCAAAACGTTGTCCTTTATCCATTGCAATTGGAGCCAATAAATCAACTTCCATTGTTACATTATCACCAGGCATAACCATTTCTATTTTTTCTGGCAAGTAAGCTGTTCCGGTTACATCAGTTGTTCTAAAATAAAATTGAGGTCTATAATTTGTAAAAAAAGGCGTATGACGGCCTCCTTCTTCTTTTTTTAATACGTAAACTTCGCATTTGAAACTTGTGTGCGGTTTAATGGAACCTGGTTTACATAAAACCTGTCCTCTTTCAACTTGATCTTTTTCTGTTCCTCTCAATAAAGCACCAATATTATCACCAGCTTCTCCTGAATCTAATAATTTTCTAAACATTTCAACTCCCGTTACAACAGTTTTTTGAGTTTCTTTCATACCAACAATTTCAACTTCATCGTTAACATTAACAATGCCTTGTTCAACCCTACCGGTAACAACAGTACCTCTACCTGAAATTGAAAAAACATCTTCAACTGGCATTAAAAAAGGTTTGTCTTTTGGTCTATCTGGTTGCGGAATATGTTCATCAATTGCTTTCATTAACTCAAGAATAGAATTTTTACCTGTTTCCTCATCTTTACCTTCAACAGCTGACAGTGCAGAACCTTGTATTATTGGAATCTTGTCACCAGGAAAATCATAAGATGAAAGTAACTCTCTTGTTTCTTCTACAACAAGCTCTAACATTTCTTTATCTTTTACTTGATCTACTTTATTTAAATAAACAACTATTGCAGGAACTCCTACTTGTCGAGCAAGCAATATATGTTCACGAGTTTGTGGCATTGGGCCATCTGTAGCACTAATAACTAAAATAGCGCCATCCATCTGCGCTGCTCCGGTAATCATATTTTTAACATAATCTGCATGGCCTGGGCAGTCAACGTGAGCATAATGTCTTTTTTCAGTAGTATATTCTACATGAGCAGTTGCTATTGTAATTCCTCTTTCTTTTTCTTCAGGCGCTTTATCAATTTGGTCATAAGCTGTAAAATCAGCGCCTCCAGTTTCTGATAAAACTTTTGTTATAGCAGCGGTAAGTGTTGTTTTGCCATGATCAACATGGCCTATTGTACCAACATTACAATGAGGTTTCGATCTATCAAATTTTTGTTTCTCAGCCATATAAGTATTCTATTAATTTTTTTATTAAATTAAACAAATTTTATTTTAAATCAAATAAAAAAAAAAAGAAAAAAGAAAAAATGAATGAGGTTATATGACTTTTTTTTATAATTTATATAATAAACTATGGAATTTATAAAAAATTTAGAACCAATTACAATTTGTGACATAGGTGCAAGTCCATTTACTGAAACAGATTTTATTGATGATTTATTTAATAATACAAATTCAAAAATAGTTGGATTTGAACCCAATAATTTAGAATTTCAAAAATTATCAAATAATAGTAGAAAAAAATATTTTAATTTTGCAATAGGTGATGGGAAGAATCACGAATTAAATATTTGTGCTTCACCAAGTATGACCTCCTTTTTAGAGCCAAATTACGATTATCTAAAATTATTTCATGGTTTTTATGAATGGTCTAAAATTCTTAATAAAGAAAATGTAAAAACAAAAAAATTAGATGATTTAGATTTTGAAATTGACTTTCTTAAAGTCGACACTCAGGGGTATGAAGCGGAAATAATAAAATATGGAAATCATAAAATCAAAAACTCATTAGTAGTGCAAGTTGAAACATCACCCATACCTTTATACAAAAATGAAAAACCTTTTTCTTATGTAGCAAAACAATTAGAGGAATTAGGTTTTGTTTTACATATGTTTAGCAAAATTAATACAAGAACTTTCAAACCTATGACTATAGAAAATGATATTTATACCGGGCTTCATCATTTGTTTCAATTAGACTGTGTTTTTATAAAAAATTTTGACGAAATTGAAAAAATGAATGTTGAAAAACTAAAAAAATTAATTTTAATTTTATTTTATTCTTTTAGATCATATGACTTGGTAGATTTTTTGATTTGCAAATTAGACAAACTAACAAATAAAAATTTTATTTCTCATTATAGAAAACTAATGACTACACAAAAAATGTTCAAAAAATATTAAAAAAACACACCGTAACTTTTGTTATATAACTTTCTTAAATTGAAAAATAAGTAGTTACTAATGTTTTGGAGCGGGTGAAGGGAATCGAACCCTCGTCATCTGGTTGGAAACCAGAAGCTCTACCATTAAGCTACACCCGCATTTGGTGGAGGGGGTTGGATTCGAACCAACGTAGACATAAGTCAACAGTTTTACAGACTGCCGCCTTTAACCACTCGGCCACCCCTCCATAAATATACTTAACTTAATACTTATTTTTGTATATAAAATATAAAATAATATAAATTTTTTTATTTATAATAATTTTTTTTTTATTATTTTAAATATTTAATATGCCGGCTTAGCTCAGTTGGTAGAGCAACTGATTTGTAATCAGTGGGTCAGGGGTTCGACTCCTCTAGCCGGCACCATATTAATAAGATAAAATAAAGGACATTATTAAAAAAAAAGTTAACAAAGAGTTAATTAGTTGGTCTTTATTAGATTGGGCTAATTCTTCTTGGCCAACAGTTATTATCACGTTTATTTTCTCAACTTATTTTGTAAAAAATATAGCACCTGACCAAATAACAGGTACGTCATTATGGGGTTACGTTTTAGCTATATCAGGGTTAGTTCTAGCTATTAGCGCACCAATTCTTGGTATTTATTCAGATATCTTAAAAAAAAGAAAAATTTTTCTAATAATCTCATCAATTTTAACTTGTTTTTTTGCTTTTCTTTTATGGTTTATGGATCCAGCCAAAAATATATTAATGTATTTTTTAATAATTATTGCTCTTGGTAATATATGTTTTGAAATATCAACTGTTTTTTACAATGCATTATTAAAGAAAGTTTCAAATACAAATAATATTGGAAAAATTTCCGGAATTGCGTGGTCTTTAGGTTATATTGGAGGCATTGTATCTTTAATCGTATGTTTTCTTCTTTTTGTTAATCCTACTGTATCAATATTTAATTTGGATAAAGAAAAATTTGAACATATTAGAATTATAGGGCCTTTTATAGGGCTTTGGTTTTTAATATTTAGTATTCCAAGTTTTATTTTCATAAAAGAAGAAAAAATAAAAGTAAAAAAAATCAATTTAATAAAAAATATAAAAAAAACTTTTTTATCAATCAAAAAAACAACTCTTAAATTTTTAATCTCAAGAATGTTATATACCGATGGATTAAATACATTGTTTGCATTTGGTGGAATTTATGCAGCAACATTATTTAATATGAGCTTTAGCGAAATTATATTATTTGGAATAACTTTAAATATTTTTGCTGGAATAGGTTCTATTATATTTGCATTTTTTGATGACAAGTATGGCCCAAGAAAAATTATAAAAATATGTCTTCTCTCATTAATTCTTATTTGTTCATTAATCTTAATAACAAATAGTAAAACATTTTTTTGGATATTAGGAATTGGTATAGGGCTTTTTATAGGTGGTTTACAATCAACTAGTAGATCTTGTATGGCAAGGTTATCTAACATAAGTGATCAATCTAAAATGTTTGGTATATATGGTTTATCTGGAAAAATAACAGCATTTCTAGGTCCATATTTCGTTGCTTTATTAACAACTACTTTTAATAACCAAAAAGCGGGTTTTATAAGTATTATTATTTTTTTTATTTTAGGGTATTTAATAATTAGAAACTTAAAGTTGCCAAATTATTCTAATTCTAAATGACCAAAAATTTGATCTACTATAGTTTTAATTGATAGATCAACTGTTTCATCTCTATGATTAGTGTAGAAATAATAATCTGACAATCTAGAAAACAAAACATTGTATTTTACTACCATTCTTTTTTTTTCATCATTATTTGATTTAATTCCTGCATTGTAACCTTTAATAAATATCTTCTTTCTTTCTATATCTAATTTGATCCAATCATGTCCGGTATAATAAAATCTTTTTATATTATTTTTTATAATTAAGTTCTCAAGATTTTTAATTAACAAGCCTTTTTTACCACAAACTTCGTTAAATAATTTATTAAAGATTTGTTTATTTATTTTTTCTGATTCATCTGCTTCTTTAATTTCCCAATACCAACCTAAAATAAAAGCTGCAATAAAATCCTTTTTTTCTATTTCATTCCATTCATTAGTAGTACAAAACTCAGTTGTTTTTATTTGATTAAATTTTTTATCAATTAATTCTTCATCTAATTCATTTGCATAAACTATTGATGAAAAAAAGAATATTGAAAAAAAATAATAAAATATATTTTTCATAAGTTTTTTTAAAGCTATAATCACCTAATAAGATGCTTAAACTTTTTAAAATCTCAATACTTTTATTATTTTTTTCTTTAACGAACCCAAAATTACTCATTTCTGAAGACTTAAATGAAAGAATAACAAAAGCTGAAAAACTAGTTAGTGATGCTGAAGATGCTTTTGCAATAGGCTCAAAAGGACATTTTAAAAGTTTAGAAGATTTGTTAGATGTAAGAAAAAAATTAGTCAAAGCAAAAGAAATGTATGCAGAAGTAAAAAGTTATGAAGATAAATTAGAAACAGCTCACTACAGAAATACTACAATTAGAATCTTAGATGATTTAGAGCCTTTAACAATATATATAATTGAACACTCTGGCTTGGATCCAAAACATTAAATATAGTTTGTAAAAATTTTTAAATTTTTTAATAAAAACTGTTCTTTTTCTAAGAGTCTTTTTTTTGATTGTATAGCAAGTAATAATCTGTTACGAGCACTAGAAGAATTTTTATAAAAGAAATTTAAATTATTTTCATTTTCATAAATAGGGTCTAATTCTTTATTTTTAGTTTTAAGATAAAATTCTTTATAAACTTTATAAGTATCAAAATGATTTTTTAATGACTTACATAAACCGTGTTCATAAAAAGCAAAATCTCTAATAATATAATATGCTATCGCTGGATATAATCGGTCATCCTTTATAGAAGATAAAATTTTTTTAACATTTGCTAAAGATTGTTCTGGAGTATAAATTGTTTCAATAGATCTACTTACCTCAATTCCTAAAGAATTATCTAATTGTTTTTTTCTATTAATTGTTTTATCAGGTTCATTTAAACCAAGCTTTTCTTTTCTAGCATTTAATAAATTCTCAAAATTAACATCGCCACAACTTGACAAAGCATTATCAACTATTGTTTTTTGTTTTTTATTAAGATCTAATGGAGGAAATTCATTTTCTGAAAAAGATTTGTCAACACTTGAAAAAAAAAGAAGAATTAAAAGAAAAAAATTAAAGTAGAGGTTTTGCATATCCTTCATCCATTGCAGATTTATTAAACATAATAAAAGGAGCATCTATTCCATCTATAACAGAAAATCCTAACCACATTCCAGATCCTCCGTGTCCTGGAACACCACAAAAAGCTGAATATTTACCAATGGTATAATCATCTCTGTTTTTTGCTTTAAACTTAACATCTTCTTTACAAGAAAGACAACCTTGTGCTGGTGATAAACTATAAGCTCTTGCAATTGCAACTAATGACTCATCTGCTTCTTGCGGAACATCGCCATCCCACATTTTAATCACAGCTACGCTATGCCTATAATTGCCGTCTGGATTAACAAATTTTAAATTCACATTCCATCCTTGAGGTACAACTAAGTTTGCAGAACCGTTATAAAAACCATTGTAATTCCATGAACCATTGTTTCCGTTATATGCTGAAGTTAAAGTAAAAGTAACTAACTTATTACTACTATCAACTACCATCCATGAAGGATTAATTTTTTCTCCAGATTCATGGTGCTTGGCACTAACAGAATTTAAAAAAAATAATAAAGTTAAAGAAAAAAAAGAAAATAATAATTTTTTTAAAAACATTTTATTCTTCATTAAAAAATAGGGCACCTTTTAAAAAAAAAAGATGCCCCATAATATCTAGACTTTAATTATTAGTCTACTGTAAAAACAAGAAGGTTGTCCCCACGTGGTGCATTAATTTGTGCATTACCACCAGAGGCAACTGCAACGTGAAGTTTGCCGCCTAGCTCATATAAAGCACAAGCAGCATTAGCTCCAGCTCCAGTTTGGAACTCCCATAGTTTTTTACCAGTTTTAGCATTATAAGCTCTGAAGTAACCATTGGCTTCTCCAGCAAAGAAAACGCCGCCACCAGTAACACAGCCACCACCAATCATTGGTTGTTCAGTATCAACTTCCCACTCAATTTTAGCAGTGTCTACATTAACAGCAGATATTCTACCCCACTGTTTTTCTCCAGGAATAGCAACAAAAGCAGAGCCTAACCATAGTTTGCCTTTTTGATAACCAGCACTATGAGTTATGTAATTCATAGGTTGGTGAAGGTTAACATAATAAGATAGACGTGTTTTTGGGCTAAAAGCACCAGGTGACCATTCAACTCCACCATTAGCGCCAGGAAGCATTCTTGTTCCCTTGCTTGTTGGTAAAGCAAAAAGGTTTTCATGTGGAATCATCTCCTTAGATCTACGAATTAAATGTCCATCAGATGCTGCATGAATATAAACCCATCCAGTTTTTCCACCATGAATAACGCCTTTAACCATATTTCCACTTTCATCCTTTACATCTGCAAGGATTGGAGGAGAAACAGAGTCAAGATCCCAGACATCGTGTCTAATATATTGGTAAGCCCATATTAGCTTTCCATTATTAGCATTGATTTTAACTAGAGCATCAGACCATCTGTTATCACCAGGTCTAATAGTTCCATCTAAGTCAGGTGATGGATTTCCAGTTGTAAAATAAACAGATCCTTCAGAATGATCAACAGAACCTGTCATCCATGCAGAAGCACCACCAACTTTCCAGGCATTATCGTGTTTACCTGATTTAATAGCAGCTTTTTCTGCAGCAATATCACGATTTAACGGTTCATCGCCAACTCCTGGATCAGTAACATTTACGAAGTCACCTTCCCAGCCTTTAAGGCCATCAGGATTGGTGTAAGTTGGAGATGGAACAGTATACCATTTCCAAGCTAACTTACCGTTATCAATGTTGTACGCAGATATAAAACCACGGATACCGTATTCAGCACCAGACATACCCATGATTATTTTATCTTTATAAACAGCAGGTGTATGAGTTTCAGAATAGCCAGCTTCATTGTCAGCTATTACTACTTCCCATGCAATCGCTCCTGTTTTTTTATCCAAAGCAACTAACATTGCATCCAAAGTTGCAAAAACTACTTTATCTTTCAATAAAGCAACTCCTCTGCTATTTGGACCACAACAATAAATTGCTGGTTTGTTTTTGTGAGTGTATTGCCATAACTCTTTACCTGTAGCTGCATCAACTGCAAATACATGATTGTAAGGAGTTGTGTAATACATAATGCCATCTTCGATAACTGGAGTTGTTTCGTGTGAACCCAGTTTTTCGCCATGCTGATGAATCCATTTTACATTTAGATTCTTAGCATTGTTGACATTAATACCATCACTTGGATGATATCTTTGTTGTCCAGCATCACCACCGTAACCTAACCAGTTTTTACCTGGAAGTTTAGCGTATTCCCCAGCACTTGTCGCATATGCAAAACCAGAGATTGTAGCTAAAACAGTAGCAACACTTAGAGTTTTTTTGATCGAAGTCATATATATAACCTCCCGAGATTAATATTATACGTTGAGTAATATCAACATATGAATAATGAATAAAAAAATTATGTTTGTCTAGAAAAAAAAGCCATATTTTCGCCATATTTATGATTTTAGTAATCTATTTTATAAATTAATGATAAGTTGCTTTGTAAGCGCTTTTGCTTTTTTTTCCAAGAAATCCATTCTATTACATTGAAATTCCGCTTCTTCTTCTGCATCATCAGCAATTTCAAGTATCCATCCTTTTTTACTTCTTCCTATATTTCTTTTTTCTAATTTTTTACCTTTTAAATTTTGTTTTATTAATTCTTCTTCTAAAAGTTCAATTCTTGTTATAAATTGAAAAACTCCATGCTTTGCAAAACTAAGATAAAGTGACATTTCTTGAAAAATACCAGAGAATACTAAATCAAATTTTTTTTCTTTAATATTTTTATCATTAAATTTATTTGAAAAATCATTTATTGCTTTTTTTCCCTGATCTATCGAATTTGCATGATTCGTAATATAGTTTACCAAATCTCTAACATCACTATCATTTTTCCATTTAGAGTCTAAATTAACTTCTTTTCCCGGCCAATAATCTGTTTGTTTTGGTGACTTTAAATGATGTAACTTGCAAGGCCACTCATCTTGGTCAATAACAATTTCAGCAGAAATTAATAAATTGAAATTTAAAAATAAAAAAAATACAAAAGAATAAAAAAAAATTTTCATAGTAATAAAATATTAAAAAAATTCTACAATATATAAATAGATAATGGTGAAAATAAAAAAGGTTAGTGATTTTAATTTAAACTCAAAAAAAGTTTTAGTTAGATTAGATTTAAATGTTCCTTTTAGAAATGGAAGAATTTTAGATCAAACAAGAATTGTTTCATCAATAGCAACAATAAAAGAAATTTTAAAAAAAAAAGGTACACCGGTTATTATTAGTCATTTTGGCAGGCCGAATGGTAAAAGAAATAATAATTTTTCTTTAAAAAAAATTTTACCAAGTCTTTCAAAGCATCTTAAAAAAAATGTTATTTTTTGCAATAATTGTATAGGCAATGATGTAAAAAAAGTTTTAGAGAATATTAAAATTGGCCAAATTGTTTTATTAGAAAATTTGAGGTTTCACACTGGAGAAACAACTAATAACTATAATTTTGCAAAAAATTTAACTAAATGTTGTGATATTTATATTAACGATGCTTTTAGTGTGAGTCATAGAAATCATGCATCCATTGATAAGGTTACAAAATTACTTCCTTCTGGAATGGGCAAGAATATGGGAGAAGAAATATCTAAATTAAATAAGTTTTTAAGAAAACCAAAAAAACCTCTAACTGCTATTATTGGAGGAGCAAAAATGGAAAATAAAATTTCTTTAATTAATAGTTTAATAAAAAAGTGTAAATATTTAATTTTAGGAGGTGGGGTAGCAAATACTTTTTTAAAATCAAACAAATTTAATATTGGAAAATCTATTTATGAAAAAAAACAATTATCAAATGTTATTAAAATTCAAAAAGAAGCAATTAAAAACAATTGTTTAATAGTGTTACCTGAAGATTTAGTTGTATCAGAAAATAAAACAACTAAAGATGTTTCAATTTATGAAGTGAAAAAAAACCATCAAATTTTTGATTTAGGAAAAGTTTCACTCTGGGTAATTTCTGAAATAATAAATAGATCTAAAACCATAATATGGAGTGGTCCTGTTGGTTATTTTGAAAAAAAACCTTTTGATAAAGGAACTGACAAAATAGCTTCTCTGATAAACTCCAAAAAATCATTGATTAGTATTGCTGGTGGTGGGGATACGGTTGCAGCATTAAAAAAAAATAAAAAAATCAAGAACTTTTCTCACTTGTCCACTGGCGGTGGAGCTTTTTTACATTGGTTAGAAAAATTTACATTACCTGGTATAGAAGCGTTGAAAAAATAATTAGTAAGATTTGTAAGATTTTTCTTCAATGAGGTGTGAGCCTGTCAATTTATTTATTTTTTTTTTAATTTCTGATCTTTCATCATTATTTAAATATACTGCTCTTGCTAAATTTATAAATTTCTGATTAAAATTCTTTTTTGATTCATGGAATCTAATTTTATCTTCTATATCCCATAATTTTTTATTTATGTTAATTAATTTTTTTTCATATAACAAAATTTTTTTATTTTTTTGAAAGTTATTTTTATAAATTTTGTTTAACAAAGATAATTCTTTATTAATATTTTGTAATTTTGATTTATTAACTATCTTTCTTCTTTTAATCTTTAAAATAGAAATTTTATCGACTAACTCGCCACTTGAAACAGGTATTATAATATCTTCTTTTTTCATTTAAAAAATTTTTCAATTTTTTTTATAACATATTTTGGGGTAATTTGATTAATATCTGTGGAACCAAAGGTTCTTGAGTCAATAGTCAATGAACCTGGCGTTAATCCAGTATATTTTCCAGGAAGACTTCTTCCAAAAACTTTTACTATTGGCGCGCCTCCTGCATCTATCATATGTGCTGTTCCACTATCATTTGCTAAGGCACATCTTATTCTTTCTGATAAAGCAATAACAAAGGCTGGTCCTGCAATATTTTTTTTTCTAAATTCTCCCCACTCGGGAAATACCGATTTAGGAGCATGTTTTTTTATTATTTTTAACCATTTTTCTTCTTTAGGTCCTAAAAAAAAAACTGGAATTCTTTTTTTTTCTGAAAAATACTTAGCGACATTAATAAAATTACTTAATTTCCAACATTTGCTTACATCTCCAGCGCCGGGGGCAAAACCTATATAATTTTTATTTTTTGGTAAAGCCAGTTTTGCTAAATTTCTATATTTTTTTTCAAGTGGTAAAGGTGGTGGTGGAACATTTATTTTTTTACCTAACGCTATTTCAGATAATTGGACTAATCTCTGAGATAAATTTAATTCTCTTTTGAAAGAAGAGATTGGTTTTAAATCAGATAATAAAAAATTGGCACAACCTGATAAAAAAGAATTATGTTTAATTGTCTTAACAAGTATAGTTGTAAGAAAATGTGTTTGTGTATCAATCAATAAATCAAATTTTCTACCTCTTAATGGTGGTCTAACTAAATTTTTTAAATCATTCAATCTTTGAGATACTTTTGCTTCACTAACACCTATAAAACCAATATTACATTCTTCTATTACTTCATCTATTAATCCTTTTACTAAAGGTGATAATGTACGCTTAAATTCACTTTTATGTGTACCTGCTATCCAAGTTATTTTAGCGTATGGAAAAACTTGTTTTAAAGATCTAATAAAAGGTAATTTTATTAAACCATCACCAACAAAATCTAGTCCTACATAAACACCTATCGATGAAGGTTTTATTTTTTTATTTTTTTTTCGTAACATACAAGTATGAAGAAAGATTATTTTATACTTTTTATATTGATATTTTACTTATTTTTTCAATTATCAACACTTGATTATGGTTTTAAAATTAATGATATAAAATATTTTAAAAATATTTCTCTTAATCAACAAGATATCAAAACTTTCACTGAAAAAAAAATAATTAAAAATAAAAAAAATATATCCAATAATTCTAATGCTTGGCAACACAGGTACAAATTGTACAGCATAAATGCCGACGAAATGATGCCTATCATGTCTTTATCAAAAATTAATATAAATGAAAATAAGTTTGATCCACAATTATATAAATATGGCGGAGCATTTATTTATCCATTGGGTTTGTACTATTACTTCTTAACTAAAATTAACTATTTAGAAGATATAAATTCATTTTCAATAATTAAAAATAATAATTTAATAGATAAAATATATTTTCATGGAAGATTTTTTGTTTTATTATTTTTTATTTTTTCATCTTTTTTTCTATATAACTCTCTCAAATTAATTACTCATAAAAATTATGCATTAATTTTTACTATGATATATTTATTCACACCGTCATCTATTATGTACAGTCAGATTATTAAGCCTAACTGGTATGCTTTATTATGGTTTAATTTATCAATTTTTCTTGGTTTAAAATATCTTTTAAAAGAAAAAAAAAGAATTTACTTATTTCTTTTACCAATTTTTCTAGGATTAACTATTGGTTCTAGCATATTATTTATGCCTGCTTTTTTCCTAATTTCTATTTTTATTTTTTTTTATTTAAAAAAAGAATTACCAAAAAATTATTTTCTTTTTTTTATATTTTTTAGTTTTCTAATTTTTTTTATAACTAATCCTTACATTTTAATAAATTACACAGACTTTATTAATGAATCTCGTGGCGAATATGCTTGGGTTATTAAAGGTGCAAATTTTAAAAATATAGTTTTATTTTTTAAAAACTCATTTGTTCAGGGATTTGGATTAATTTTTTCTTTAACACTATTTTTTTATCTGCTAAAAAAACCTTCAAATTTATTTAACAAAAAATTAGCAATAGGAATTTTCTCTTTAATTATCTTTGGCGCAATTATATCTAGTTACGAAATATGGCACATTCAATTTAGATATATTCCTTATATTTTACCAATCTCAATAATATATTTAGCGTATAATTTAAAAAACAAAAAAAGACTTCTTATTTTTATACTTATTGCAACAATTTTACAAACAATTCCATTAAAAATTGCATATTACGATGAAAACAATTTAAATAACTCAACTAGATTAAGTTCAGCAAAGTGGATTAATAATAATTTAATTGAAAAAAATAAAACTATTTGCAAAAAAGATTTTAGTCCATTTGATTTTCCTCCTATTAACTTTAATAAAATTCAAATAGAAGAAAATTGTAATTATGATATTCATGTTCTCCGACAACCTAAAAAAATAAATCTATATAAAGAAAAACAAATAATAAAAAAATTTGAACCAAGATACCAATTCTCAAATATTCCTTTAGTATTTAGTCATATAAATCCATTAATTATAATTGTTGAAAACTAAAATGAATGTTCGATATGCGTGATTTAACTCTAATTATTCCAGCAAAAAAAGAGGTTGAGTCTTTGCCCGTTTTTCTTAAAGAAATTGAGAATTATAAATGTAAAAAAATTATTGTTTTACAAAAAGAAGATTTGGAAACAAAAAAAGTAATTAATAAAATTAAAAATATTAAAATTATTGAACAAATGAATAATGGTTACGGCAATGCCTTAATTGAAGGTATCAATTCTGTAAGAACTAAATATTGTTGTATTATAAATGCAGACGGGGCAATGAACCCCAAGTATTTAGATAAAATGAGAAAATTATGTAAAAATAAAGATTTTATATTTGCATCCAGATACCAAAAACCTGGCGGAGGTAGTGATGATGACGATTCAATTACATTCATTGGAAATTATTTTTTTACTATTGCTAGTAATTTTCTTTTTAATTTAAAAATATCAGATATTTTATTTACATATATTTTAGGAAAAACATCATCCTTCAAAAATTTAAAACTTAAAAATTTTGACTTTAGAATTTGTGTTGAAATTCCAATTAAAGCAAAACTTCAAAATATGAATTATACTTGTTTACCAAGTTATGAAAGAAGTAGAATAGGTGGAAAAAAAAAAGTTAATGTTTTAAAAGACGGTTTCTTAATATTGACAGAAATTGTCAAATATTTCTTAAAAATTAAAAAATAAAACTATTTAGATTTATTTTTTAAATACGATTCATAAGTTAATTTAATACCATCTAAAAGATTAGTTTTTGATTTCCATCCTAAAGAATTAATTTTTTTTGAATCAATAAATTTTCTCGGAGTCCCATCAGGTTTTGATTTATCAAAGGTAAATCTCCCTTTAAATCCTATTACTCTTGCAATAGTTTTAGCAAGATTTAGTATACTTACTTCATTGGCAGAGCCAACGTTGATATGTTCATTTTTATTATATTTTTTCATTAAAAAAACCAGAGCATCAGCTAAATCATCAACAAATAAAAATTCTCTTTTTGGTTCTCCAGTACCCCAGATAGTTACTTTTTTTTTATTTTGTTTTACAGCGTTATGAATTTTATTTATTAAACCAGGTAAGACATGCCCGGATTTAACATCAAAATTATCTCCAGGGCCATATAGATTAGTAGGCATAGCGGATATAAAATTGTTTTTGTATTGTATCCCATATGCTTTACAAAGTTTTAAACCAGCAATTTTGGCTATTGCATACCATTCATTTGTTGGTTCTAGTGATCCGGTTAGTAAAGAATCTTCTTTTATTGGTTGTTTAGCAAATTTTGGATATATACAGCTAGATCCCAAATACAAAACTTTTTTTACATTATTCTTATATGATAAATGAATTAAGTTTAATGCTATTGATAAATTGTCATATATAAAATCTGCCGGATAAGAACTATTTTCTAGAATTCCTCCAACACGTGCGGCTGCAATAAATATATAATCAGGTTTGTTTAATTTTAACCATCTATCTGTCTTATTAAAATCTCTTAAATCTAATGATTTTTTATTAACACAAAGAACTTTGCACTTTTCTTTCTCAAGTCTTTTGCATAACGACTTACCAACAAGCCCTGTATGACCAGCAACAAAGATTTTTTTATTTTTTAAAGATATTTGTTTCATATTTTTAATGGTAGCGAGGGGGAGATTTGAACTCCCGACACACGGATTATGATTCCGCTGCTCTAAACCACTGAGCTACCTCGCCTCATGGTTAGAATGTATAAAAAAATATACGATTTCAAGTAAATTATTTTTTACACCGCAGAAAATATTAATCCATTTAATTTATCAGTTATTTTTATTTGGCATGCAAGTCTTGAGTTATTTTTTAAATTTTTTGATAATACTAAAATTTCTTTTTCTTCTTTAGTTTTTTTTTTAAGTTTATTTAAATGATTAGATAAAATGTATACATGGCATGTTGAACATAGCATCTCGCCTCCACAAGATCCTTCTAAATTTATATTATTATTTTTTGACACTTCTAATAAACTTAAACCTTTATTTGCATTGATTAACTTTTGGTTTCCTTTTTTATCTATATGTTTTATTTTTATCATTAAAATTTTATTTTATTGATTTAAATTAGTTAAAATTTTTGATATTTTTAAGGCACAATATTTAATTTCTTTTTCTGTATTTTTTTTTCCAATACCTATTCTCAAAGTAGAACTAGCTTTATTTTTATCTAATCCAATTTCTTTTAAAACATAAGAAGGTTCGCCTGACCCAGAACCACATGCTGAACCAGAAGACAAAGATATATCATTAAGTTTTGAAAATAAAAATTCATTTTTAATGTCTGTAAATGTTATATTTATATTATGGTCCACTGTATTTCTTCCATTTAAGAAATAATTTATTTTTTCTTTTTCTAAAATTTTCAGAAATATATTTCTTAAATTTCTTATTTTTTTTGTCGTTTTTAATCTTTCATTTTCTATCAATTTAACTGCGTGTCCTAATCCAACACATAATGCAGTAGGTAAAGTTCCAGATCTTAAACCATTTTCTTGACCTCCTCCAGAAAAAAGTGGGATTAATTTAACATCTTTTCTTTTTTTTATAAATATACACCCAACACCTTGTGGACCATGAATTTTATGAGAAGAAAAACTTGCAAAGTCTAAATTTAAATAATTAACATCAAAGCTTACTTTACCTAGTGATTGAGAAGCATCTGTGTGAAAAAAAATTCTTTTTTTTTTACAAATTTCACCAATCTTTTTTATTGGATGGATGGTTCCAATTTCATTATTAACATGCATTATTGAAACTAAAAAAGTTTTACTATTAATTTTTTTCTTTAAATCATTTAGATTCAACTCGCCAAATTTATTAACTTTAAGGTAAGTTATTTTATAACCTATTGATTCTAAAAAATTACAAGATTCCAAAATACATTTATGTTCTGTAACGCATGTTATAATATGATTTTTTTTTTTTTGACTAAATGCTAAACCTTTTAAAACCAAATTATTTGATTCAGTTGCTCCGGATGTAAAAAAAATTTCTTCCTTATTAGCATTAATAGCTTTTGCTATTTTTGATCTAGATAAATTAATAAATTTATTTGATATCCACCCATGAGAATGAGAATCTGAATGTGGATTACCAAAAATATTTGTTAAAAATGGGATCATCTCCTTATAAACTCTTTCATCAATTTGTGTTGAGGCATGATTATCCAAATAAATATTTTTATTTTTCATAAATATTTATATTCCGGAACCATCACCAGATGGGTTATCAATAACTCGTGCTGGAATACCAATAACTGTAGTATTTGATGGCACGTTTCTTGTCACTACTGAATTTGCACCAATTTTTGAGTTTTTACCTACTGAGATAGGTCCTAAGACTTTTGCCCCAGCTCCAATTATAACATTATCATTAATAGTAGGATGTCTTTTCTTTTTTTCCCATTTTGTTCCACCTAAGGTCACCCCTTGATATATACTAACATTATCTCCAATAATAGTTGTCTCTCCTATAACAACACCCATTCCGTGATCAATAAAAATATTTTTACCAATTTTAACTGCTGGATGAATTTCAATTCCGGTTAAAAATCTTGAAATATGTGATATCATTCTTGCTATTAATTTTAAATTTAATTTCCAAAAAAAATTTGATATTTTATGAAAAAAAATTGCATGTAGGCCTGGATAGCATGTTAATATTTCTAAATAAGATCTCGATGCAGGGTCTTTTTTTTTATAATTATCTAAAAATTCTTTAAATTTTTTTAAAAACATCAATTTAAAATTAATAATTTGATAATATATTTATTTAATTGTTTTTATGGAAAAATTCTACTTAATTTATAAATTTAATAGAAATATATTTTTATTTATTAATTGCTTTTAGTAATCATTTAATTATAAGTCTAATATTTAGAATATGGAAGAAGTATTAATAAATGGACCGCAAGGAAAATTACAAGGATTTTACAAACATTCTGAAAATCCAAAAAACATTAGTTTAGTTTTACATCCAAGAAACTGTATTGAAAATTCAACTGATAATAACATTGTTTCTACTTTATTCGAAGTTTTTTCGAACAATAATTTCTCAACCTTAAAAATCAACTTTCGAGGTGTACAAAAATCTGATGGTGAAATAGAAGAAGATGGCCTAGGTGAATTAAGTGATGCAGCAACAGCACTTGACTGGTTACAAGGACAAAACCAAGATACAAACAGTTGTTGGATAGGAGGAATTGATTTTGGTGCTTGGATCGGTTCACAATTATTAATGAGGAGACCTGAAATAACTGGTTTTATTAATGTTGCTACTCCAATCAAAGAATTTGATTTTTCTTTTTTATCACCTTGTCCTGCTTCTGGATTAATTATTCACCCTAATAAACAAATTGATATTGAACAAAAAAATATTTATTCATTAGTAAAAAAACTTTCAAATCAAAAAAAGGTAAAAATTGTATATAAAAAAATTAATTCAGATATTAATTTTAAAAATAAAGAGAATGAAATAAAAAAATACTCAGAAAAGTTTATTTCAGATATTCTTTTAGATTTAAATAAAGTTAAAAATTTGACCACCGGTTGATGGTTTTTTTATACCTGTTGTTTTAGGAAATGTAATTGGTAAATTCAGTAATTTTCTAATAGATAAATACGCAAAAGCATAAGATTCGATAGAATCTCCATTCCAATTATAATTTTCAGTTAATACAATTTTAGATTTTTTAATTTTTTTATTAATTAATTCAACTAAAAATTTATTAAGCCTCCCTCCTCCAGATAAGATACATAAGTCTGGATTTTTAGGAAAATAATCAAAGCTTTTTAATAATGTATCTACTACAAAATAACTTAATGTTGCAGCTCCATCCTCAATTTTTAATTTTTTTAACAATGATAGAGAGAAATAGCTCCTATCTAATGATTTAGGAGGTGGTTTAGAAAAAAAAGGTTTTTTTAAAAAATTTTGAATTATTTTTTTTTTAACATTACCTTTTCTTGCTAACAAACCAAAGTTATCAAACTTTTTATTTGAATTTTTGGAAACCCAATCATCAATTAAAGAACAGCAAGGACCTGCGTCAAATGCTAACATGTTATTTAGACTACTTTCAGATTCATGATTAAAATATGTGATATTAGAAATACCGCCTAGATTTATAAAGCAAATTTTTTTTTTTATTTCTTTTGTTAAATAGTAATGAAATATAGGAGTTAGAGGAGCACCTTGACCACCTTTTTTGATGTCATTTTCTCTAAAATTACCAACAACCTTTATATTCAATAAATTTGCTAAATTTTGAGAATTTCCTATTTGCCAACTATAACCACTAGCAGGGTTATGAGAAATAGTTTGTCCATGAAAACCTATAACATGAATTTTTTTTTTATTAATTTTATTTTTTTTTAGAAATTGATTTATTGCAACAAAATTAAACTGGGTAAATTCATTTTCTATTTCAATGATTCTTTTTTGTTTTTTTGATTTATTAATATTTAATTTTTTTTTAAAAATACTTTTGATTTTTGTAATAAAAGATTTAGAAAAAGGATAATATCCTGAAGGACCTAACTCTATTTTAGATTTACCATTAGTTACAAGCATCCCAACATCAACACCATCTGCTGAAGTACCGCTCATTAATCCTAGCGCAATATAATTTTTTGAATTTAACATTAACAAATCATTAAATTATAATTAATAAGTTACTAATAAAGATCGAGTATTATAATGTTAATAAAAAAATACTAAAAAGTTATAAAAAAATGTTCAAACCTAAATCAAATCTTATTCAAGAGTTACAATTAAGAGGCTATATTCATCAATGTACAAATATTGAAGAGTTAGATAAATTAGCCTCTAAAAAAAAAATAACTGCATACATTGGTTTTGATTGTACTGCCGAAAGTCTTCATGTAGGAAGTCTTATTCAATTAATGCTTATAAGAATTCTACAAAAAAATGGTCATCAGGTAATTGTTTTACTAGGTGATGGCACATCAAAAATAGGCGATCCGTCTGGTAAAGACAAATCAAGACAGTTATTGGAAGAGAAAGAAATTAAAAATAATTCGCAAAATATAAAAAAAAATATTGAAAAATTTACAATTAAAGATACTGGAGTTAAAAAAATAAAATTTTTATATAACTCACTTTGGTTAGACAATATTAATTATATAAATTTTTTAAGAACATACGGTAAAAATGTTTCAGTGAATAAAATGCTGGCAATGGATAGTATAAGTGAAAGATTAAAAAGAGAACAGCCGTTATCTTTCTTAGAATTTAATTATATGGTTATTCAAGCTTATGATTTTGTTCAATTGAATAATAGAGAAAATTGTGAAGTTCAATTCGGTGGCTCCGACCAATGGGGAAATATTACTGCTGGAATAGATTTAATAAGAAGAATAAATAAAAAAGAAGTTTTCGGCATCACAACGCCATTAATTACCACATCATCGGGAGATAAAATGGGTAAGACTAATAAAGGTGCAATATGGTTAAGCGAAAAATTACTTTCATCTAATGGGTACTGGCAGTTCTGGAGAAATGTTGATGATAAAGATGTAAGAAAGTTTTTAAAAATATTCACAGATTTAAAAATTGAAGATATTAATAATTTAAAAAATAATTCAACTAGCGAAATTAATAATAATAAAAAAATATTAGCTGATGAAGTAACAAATTTGTGTCATGGAAAAAATATCGCGGATAGTTTTATTATAAAAAAAAATAAACTTATTAAAGGTATAGAGGCATTTAAAATTGTCAGTCTTAATAAAAAAATTATCCAAAGTAATAGCGAAGCTAGAAGATTAATCAGAGGTGGTGCTATAAAATTTAATGGCAAAATAATAACTGATGAAACTAAGATTTTTTTTAAAAAAGATTTTAAAGAAAATAAGATTAAAGTTTCAGCTGGTAAAAAAAATCATTTTGTAATCAAAATAATTTAATCTTTTTCTTCTTTTTGTTCTTTTTTAAAAACACTAAAAAATTTTTGGATAAAACCTGGTGTTATAGTCTTGAGTGGATTTACCATAACCTCTGGTTTATCTATATCGCCCTTAACAGTATAAACAAAAGACCAAATTCCTTTTCTCTCATTAGTTAATATTTTTCCTAAAACAGGTATTGAACCAATAATCTTATTCAGAGTTACCATTGGTATAATAGCTCCTTCTAAATCTACTTCTTTTTTTCTTAAATAAACTTTTCCTTGATTTGAAAAACCAACATCCGGACCATAAGCTTCGTATTTATTCAAATTTAACACACCGTTTTCTAAAATAAATTCAGATTTTAATTTATTGATTAAAATTCCCTCTCCTGATAAAGCTGAAACAATTCCTATTGATGCTAAGTTTAATATTTTGGCAAGAGTGGGGGCTTTTATTAATCTCATATCTCTTATAGTTACACTTGAATTTAATGGATGAGTTTCTTTTGTATCATCGTATTCTCCGTGCAATACAAATTCTCCTCCTTTTCCACTTTTATTTATATTAAAAGTTTTTAAAAATAATCCTGCATCATTAGAATTAATTACTAATTCTCTAGAATTTTCTTTGGGACTTATTGTTAAATTAAATTCTTTTTCATTGTTTAATTTAGAATATAATTCTGCTTCTTTAAATAATTTATTTTCATATTTAAGTATGGCATTAACACTATAAATACTTTTTTCTTCCCTAACTACTATCTCTTTTGCTTCCAAATTTATTTTTACAGGTTGTAATTGAATTAAAAAACTATCTTCTTTTTGTTTTTCTATTAATGTTTCTTTTAAAGTTTTTGAAAAATCCAAATAATCTCCTTTTAAATCTAAAGTGTTTAAATCCTTGTTTCTTATAATTTTAATACTTGTTTTTTTATCATTATTCTTTAAATCAAGTTCTAAACTCTTATAAGGTTTAAATTCTTTTGATAATTTAACTAAACCTTTTAACTCTTTGTTATCTTGTTTGTAATGCACAATTTTAATTTCTTTTAATTTTTTATTAAAAAAATCAAAATCTATATCTGCTGTTGCTTCTGTTCCCTTATATTTTTTTATGTTTAAGGCTGGTATGTTTAATTCTAAATCTTTTAAGTTATTAGAGGTTTTTATTCTTTCTTTCTTACCCTTAAAAATAAAATACGATGCATTGAAATCTATTGGACCTTTAATATAAGGCGCGACTTCTAAATTAAATAATTTTTCTATAGTATTTTCATCGATTTTTCCTGACAAATTGTATTTACTTACAAATTTACTTAAATCTATATAGTTTTTTTTTCCTTTCAGTAAAATATCTGTTTGCCCCAAAGTTGCATTTCCCTCAATGCTAAAACTATTTTTATCTACAGAAAATTTCATGTTTTCCGAATTTAAATCTAAGTTATAAAAGATTTTTTTTCTCAAAAGTTTAGTTAAAACTCCATCTGCTGAAGATTCCTCTAAGTTTAAATTTGCTGTTCCTTGATAAAAATCTTCTTTTATAGATGTGGAAAATTTATCGATAATTATTTCTTTATCACTAAGATCTAAATTACCTTCTAAATCAATGGAATTAATTATTAGTGGCTTTGGAAAAACTGAAGGCAATTCTATTTTACCTTCAAACACTTCTATTTTATTAGTAACTAATTTCCTTTCAGTAATTAAAGGTAAAAATTTTATGTAAACTTTTAAATTTTTAAATTCTGAAATTTTTTTTTCATCAGTAGAGAATATGTTAAAATCTTTTCCATCAACTATAATTCTCATTTCATCTTTATCAAATTTTATTTTTGGATCTTTAATAGAGGTATAAAATTTTTCTGATTTAAATCTATTGTTTATAAATTTTTCTAAGTATTGGCTTGAGAATTCTCCCTTATTTATAATCCATGCTGAATAAATTAATGCAGATATTATAAATAAAATAATTAATGAAATAAATGTTTTAAATACTTCTTTCATTTTTTTTAATTTTTTTTAAATAAAGCAGCTTCTAAAAAAACATCAATATTTCCATCTAAAACTGAATTGCAATTTGATATTTCTGTATTATTTCTAAGATCTTTAACCATTTTATATGGATGCATAACATAAGATCTGATTTGTCTTCCCCAACCTATCTCTGACTTACTTTGATTTTTTGATTGTTGTTCAGATTCTTTTTTTTGTAATTCAATTTCATAAATCCTTGCTTTTAACATTGATAGCGCAGTAGCTTTGTTTTTATGTTGAGATCTATTATTTTGACATTGAACTACAACTTTAGTAGGTAAGTGTGTAATTCTAACAGCACTATCAGTTTTATTAACATGTTGCCCGCCTGCTCCTGATGCTCTATATGTATCAATTCTTAAATCTTTCTCATTTAAATTGACCTCAATTTTTTCATCAATTACAGGATAAATCCAAACTGATGCAAAACTAGTATGTCTTCGTGAATTAGAGTCAAAAGGCGATATTCTAACTAAACGATGAATTCCAGATTCTTTTTTTAACCAACCATAAGCATAATCTCCATCTATTTTTAGAGTTAAGGATTTTATTCCTGCTTCTTCCCCAGAATTTTCTTCTAAAATTTCAAAATTGAATTTTTTTTTTTCACACCACCTAGTATACATTCGTACTATCATTTCTGCCCAATCTTGTGCCTCAACACCACCAGCACCTGAATGTACTTCGAGAAAACAACCATTAGGGTCAGCTTCGCCTGATAAAAAATTTTCAAATTCTTTTTTCCTAACTTTTTCAATTAATTCTTTAGTATTTTTATTTATTTCTGAAATTAATTTTTCATCATCATCATTAGTAATTTTAATTAATTCATTTAATTCATCGTATTCTTTTTCTAAACTTAAAAATGAATTCATTCTATTTTCTAAAATATTCTTTTCTTTGATTATTGACTGAGCCTTCTCTTGATCACTCCAAAAGTTTTCTTTTTGAATAATATCATAAAAAGACTTAATTTTTTTTGAAATATTATCTAAATCAAAGACCCCCCCTAAGTATTTTTAGTGAAGCCTTTATTTTTAACAAACAATCAAGAATATCTTTTTTCATTAATATAATCCGCCAAGACCTTGTATATCATTTTTTAATCTACCAGAGGTCTTTTCATTTATATAATCTTTTATTTGAGAATTTGAATTAAATGCTTCTAAAATTACTTCTTTATCATTTTTTTTTGCCAAATCTCCAGTTTTTAAATTTATTTTAACCAATTTAGCTTTTGATGGAATTCTAAAAGGTGTGCCTTTCTCATTTTCTAGAGCCAAATACATAAAATCTCTAAAAATCGGCGATGCAACACTTGCTCCGGTTTCTCTAGGACCTAATGATTTTGGAGTGTCAAAACCAACATAAACACCAACAACTAAATCAGGTGAAAATCCAATAAACCATGTATCATTACTATCATTTGTAGTTCCAGTTTTACCTGCAAGAGGTTTTTTGATAACAGAAACTTTTTTACCAGTACCTCTTAAAATAGCTCCTTCTAACATAGAAACAATTTGATAAGCATTTACGGGATCAATAATTTGTTCCTGACTATTAACAATTTTTGGTTCTAAAGTAGAATCTAGTTCTTCTATTTTACAATTTATGCATAACCTATTATCATGTTTTTCAAGGGTTTCACCATTTCTATTTTGTACTCTATCAATTAAAGATGGTGATATTTTTTTACCTCCATTTACTAATGTTGCGTATGCTACAGTTAATCTTTCAAGAGTTGTCTCTCCTGCTCCTAGAGCCATAGATAATACCGGATCAATATCATCGCTTATATTAAGTTTTTTTGCTTTATTAACAATTGATTCAATTCCAATCATTTGCGCTAAACGTATAGTCATTAAATTTCTAGATTTTTCTAAACCTAATCTCATTGTGCTCAATCCATAAAACTTATTTGTATAATTTGTAGGACTCCATTTTCCTAAATCAGCGCCTTGATCAATTACAAAAGGAGCATCTAAAATTTTTGTATTTGGCGTTAAGCCTTTTTCAAGAGCTGTTAAATATACAAATGGTTTAAATGCAGAACCAGGTTGTCTAAATGCTTGCGTTGCTCTATTAAATTCACTTTTGCTAAAACTAATACCACCAGAGACCGCAAAAATCCTTCCAGTATGAGGGTCTAAGGTTATTAAAGCACCGTTAACATCTGGAAATTGCCTAAGATTGTAAAGCGGCAATTGGCCATATTCAATAAAATCTTCTTTCTCATTCTTGTCTTCAACGTAAATTATATCGCCAGTAACTAAAACATCGTTTGGATGCTTGACTGGCGGACCTAAATATTGATTTCTTCTCCATTGTCTTGCCCACTTTAAATCTTTTAAATTAATTCTTCCGTAACTATCATTATCAAAAAAAATATTAGCTCCTAAATCATCAACATGTAGAACAATTGCAACTTTCCAATTTGGAAATGCTTCAGGAATAGCGATATTTGCTATATCTCTATTTAAATTTGTTTCTTTAATATTTACATTTGCTAATGGACCTCTCCAACCATGTCTTCTATCATAATTAATTAACCCAGATTTCAATGTCTTATCGGCTATTTTTTGTAAAGCAGGGTCCAATGATGTTTTTACAGTAAGCCCACCTTTATACAATTTTTCTTCACCATATTTTTCTACTAATTCTTTTCTAACGTCTTCCAAAAAATATTGTGCTTCAACGGGTTTAAGTTCTTTTCTATTTACAGTTATTAATTCAGTATTTTTTGCTTTTAAAGCTTGTTCATTTGTAATAATTTTTTCTTGAAGTAATCTTTTTATTACCCAATTTCTCCTAGCAATTGCAGCTTTTTTTTTTCTAATTGGATGGTAATTATTAGGAGCTTTGGGTAAAGCAGCAAGAAAAGCAGCTTCTGAAATTGTTAATTCATTTAAAGACTTATTAAAATAATTTAAACTTGCTGCCGCTACTCCATAAGATCTGAATCCAAGATAAATTTGATTTAAATAAAGTTCAAGTATTCTATTTTTATCTAAAATCTGTTCTATTCTCATTGCTAATAAAATTTCTTTGATTTTTCTTTTATATGACACTTCACGTGATAGAAAAAAATTCTTTGCAACTTGTTGAGTAATAGTTGATGCTCCCTCTGGTCTTCCTCCAATATTATTAATATTTCTTTTTGCAGCTCTAATGATACTTGTAAAATCAATACCAATATGATTATAAAAATTTTTATCTTCAGCTGCTAAAAAGGAATTTATTACAATTTTAGGTACAGATTCTAACGGAACAAATGATCTTTGTTCAGCAGCATATTCTGATATTAACCTTCCATTTGAAGCGTAAACTCTCGTAACCATTGGGGGTTCGTATTTAATTAATTGTTCATGGTCAGGTAAATCCAAAACAAAATGCCATATTATAAACAATAAAAAAATAAATAGAGCAAATAACGAAATGAATACAGATGTAAATATCGTTATCAGTCTTTTAATAGATTCAGTAGTTTTCATTAACTTTTATATTTAAAAAAATTTATTAATTTTTTTTTCTTTTATTTTTGTTAAAGTGTTATTATATCATTTTATATATGTGTTATTTTAAAAACGAACTTAAACATAATTTATTCATGCAAAAGTTACATTTAACATATTTTAAATTATTAATAAAAAAAAAATCAAATTTATTTTTAAATAATTTGATGCAAATTTTAATATATCAAAGAATTTTTTATAGGATTTTATTACAATGGACAAAAGAATTGTTGTTGATTCTTCTTTTACCGAAGAAACTAGAGTTGCATTTATTAACGGATCAGAAATCGAACATTTTGAAGTTGATACATCTTCAAACAAGAAACAGTTAAAAGGAAATGTATATTTAGCAAAAATTAGTAGAGTTGAGCCTTCTCTCCAAGCAGCATTTATAAATTACGGCGGAAATAAACAAGGATTTCTTCCCTTTAGTGAAATTAATAATGATTATTTTAAAATACCTAAAGCAGATAAAAAAAATAAAAAAAATGATGATGATTTTATTGTAAAAGATTTCTATAAAGATAGTTACGAAAATAGAACAAAAAAATCTCCAAGAATACCTAATTTTAAAAAATATAAAATTCAAGAAGTAATAAAAAAAAATCAAATAATGCTAGTACAAATAGTGAAAGATGAAAGAGGTAATAAAGGAGCTGCGTTAACTACTTTTATAAGTATTGCTGGTAAATATTGTGTTTTAATGCCCAATAAGCCATTAGGTATAAAAATTTCAAAAAAAATAAGTGATTTTAATGAAAGAAAAAAACTAACGCAAATTGCTAATAAATGTAAATTAACAAAAGAAATGGGCTTAATTGTTCGAACAGCTAGTAGAGATTGTAATGAAAATAATTTAAAAAAAGACTTCGATTATGTTCTAGGAATTTGGAGATCAATAAAAGAAAAAACAATAAATTCCCTAGCCCCAACAATTATAAATGAAGATTCTAACATTGTTAATAAATTTATAAGAGATAGTTTTATCGAGGAATATAAAGAAATTCTTATTGAGGGGGAAGAAACATATGAACAAGCAAAAAAATATATGAAAACTTTGTTGCCTGAGCAAGAAAAAAAAATAAAAGAGTATAAAAATACAAAATTACCAATTATGGAATATTATGATTTAGAAAATAAGATAAATTCAATTTATGATACAAAAGTTAGGTTAAAATCTGGTGGATATATAATAATTAATTCTACTGAGGCTTTAACGGCAATTGATATAAATTCTGGCCAATCGACAACAGAAAGAAATGTTGAGCAAACAGCTTTAAAAACAAATATAGAAGCAGTAGATGAAATTTGTAAACAAATAAGAATAAGAAATATTGCAGGTTTAATTGTTGTTGATTTTATAGATATGGAATATATAAGAAATAAAATTATTATTGAAAGAAGATTAAAAGAAACACTTAGATATGATAGAGCTAAATGTCAAATATCAAGAATAAGTAAATTTGGTTTATTAGAATTATCTAGACAAAGAATAGGCCCTAGTTTAGAAGAAACAACTATGGAGGAAGGGATAATTTCTGGTATTAGATGTACTATAAGATCTACAACATCATCTGTTGCTAAAATACTAAGAAAATTAAAATATTTAAAGTTTGAAAAAAAAATAAAAGAACTAACTATTCATCTTTATGAAACGTTGTATGAATATATAATTAATAATAATAAAAATTTGATCAAAGATTTTGAAAAAGAATTAAAAACAAAAATAGTTTTAATTAAAGATAATAATATTGCACCTCCTTTTTTTGTTTTAAAAACAAATGAAACTAATAAAAATAAATCTTCAATTATATATGATGATATTCCAAAATTATTGAGTGAAGAAGAAATTAATGAAAATAAAAAAAATAAAAAGATAGAAAAAAAAGCAACTATAACAAATAAAAAAAAAGTAGAAACAGAAAAAAAAATAGTGAGAAAAAAAGAATCGGTTGATGAAATTAGTACTTTAGCTAAATAAAAAAATTAAATTTTCATTTTTTTTCTAATTTTAGTTGCAGATATCTCTTCTATTTCTTTAGATAATTCAATTTGTTCTACTTTCCAACCTACACCTCTGCCATAACAAACATTTGTAATATTTGGAACTTTAATAACTTCAAATTTTCCTTCATATTCTTTTAGATTGTTTTCAATATTTTTTTTAACAGTATTAAAATTAAATGGATTAGAATCATCTGTGCCACTTGTATCTCTTATCATTATGATAACCTGCCCAGTTCTTTTAAGTATCTCCTTAAATAACGCTTTATGTCCATCATGAAAAGGTTGGTATCTTCCTAACATAGATGCAGTAGGTTTTTTCCAGTTAATAGTCATTATTAATCATCCTTTCTTTTATATAATTAGACCAATATTTAGCATTTTTTGTTGTAATTCTAAAATGAAATTTTTTTGGTTTTTGGAAAATTTTATTTGTATTTTCAAATCTACCTTTTTTTTCTGTATCCATCCAAATAATAATATCAGGCTTTAGTATTTTTCTTGTTTCATCTAAAGGACAAACAAAATCAGCAAGAGGACTAATTTTTTCTAAATAAATATAGTCAGAAAATCTTTTCATTCTATCTGCTTGTCTTATTCGTCCTTCTTTAGAAAAGTCCCAGTCATTAAAATGTTTTCTTATTTCATCTGCATTAAGATGAATAATTGGTATTATTTTTTTTAATTCAGTCGACAAACGTGTTTTTCCTGAACCCGGCAGGCCCATAACTAATATTTTTTTAGGTAAAAGGTTTATTTCTTTATTTTTGAATAAAACCCTTTTTTCAATTTTATTATTTATAAAGTTTTTTTCGTTTTCTAAAATTATCATATCTTTTCTTTATTATTTTTTTTTGTTTTTATTAAATATATATTTTTTTAAATTTTTCAATTTTTTAGATTTATTCATGCGTTTTCCCCACAAAATATAATTCCATCCTCTTTCATGAAAATAATATAAAAATGTTTTAGTTAATACTTCAAACATAGCTATTGTTCCCGCCCAAGAAGGTTTTCCTGTTACAAACCATGCAATAATAAAAGTATCTAAACTTGCAAGCACCCTCCAAGTTATAGATTTTATTAATGATCTTTTTCTAGAAACTGTATATAACATATTTTTTTTTCATTAAATTGTTGGAAAATATTTTTTATCTTCTTTTTCATTTACATGTATTCCGCATTCACTCTTCAATGAATCAGACCATCTTCCATCTCTAATTGAATCCTTAGTTTTGCTTGTACATGGTTGGCAACCAATTGATTTATAACCTTCAGCAACTATGGGGTGTTCTGGTAAATTATTACTAGTCATATAATTTTTAATTTTATTCAATGGCCAATCTGATAAAGGGTTAATTTTTATTAATCCATTAATCATTTCAATTTTTTTTAATTTTGACCTGTTAGAGCCATGGAATCTTTTCCTGCCATTTATCCATGCATCATAGTTTTTCATTGACACTCTTAAAGGTATAACTTTTCTAATATGACAACACAAATTTGGATTAGTTTTATGTAGTTTTCCATTTGGATCATATTTTTTTAAATGATCTTGATTTGGTTTAAATATTTTAATATTAGTTAAATTTAATTTTTTCCTTATAGTATTTAAATATTTCAACGTTTCAGGAAAAAGTTTTTCTGTATTTAAAAAAATAATAGGAATGTTTTTACTAACTCGAGATACTAAATGTAAAATTACAGCACTTTCTGCTCCAAACGATGATGTTACTGCTATTTTTTTATAAAAAATATCTTTTATCATAATTCTTAGAAGTTTCTCAGAATTTAAATTAGAATATTTTTTATAAAAATTTTGAAAATCAAAATTATTGTACTTTATCATCTAATACCTCTTTTATTTTTTTAAATTGTGCTTCTGTGCCAATTCTGTTACAAAAATCACCAAGCATTTCATTATTTTTTCTTTGTTCCTTAAATAACAACAATATTTGTTCTATAGCTTTTGTTAAATCTTGGTAAGAAACTTTATCCAAAATCTTTTTATTTAATCTTGTTCCTTCAAAATCACCACCTGAAAATAAAGCATAAAGATTTGGAGCCCTTCCAACAATACCTATATCTCCAGCGTATGGCCTAGCGCAACCATTTGGGCAACCTGTAATTCTAATACTGAATTTTTCATCTTGTAAATTATGTTTTAATAAAATTTCATCAACTTTTCTTATTATTTCATCCCTTACCCTTTCTGCTTCAGATAATGCAAGTCCACATGTTGGTAGCGCTGGACAAGCTAGAAACCAACGGTCTACTTTAGATATCTTTTTTTTGACAATTGAATATTGTTCTAATAACTGATCTATAATATTTTTATCTTTTTCATTTATATTCCCAAGAATAATATTTTGATCAGTTGATAATGTTATTGAAGGATTAAATTTTTTTATTATATCTCTTAAGCCAGTTTTAATTTTTTTATTTTTATTATCTATAATACGACCTGAAGAAATAAATATTCCGGTGTACCATTTTCCATCACCTTGTTCGTGCCAACCAAGATGGTCTACAACTTTTAAATTATTTAATTTTAAAGGATTATCAAAATTTTTATTTAATTTATATTCTATTAATCTTTTAAACCATTTGGTTCCTTCTTCTGCAACTAGATACTTTAAACGGGCATGTTTTCTATTTTTTCTATCACCATAATCTCTTTGAATTTTTACTATTTGCTCAAGAACTTGAATTAAATCTGATGGGTTACAAAATAATAAGGGCTTCGCTAAGTACGGAAAGGTTTCCGGCTTATTGTGAGTCATACCCAACCCACCACCAATTGCAATGTTATAACCTAATAATTTATTATTTTTAAAAATTAAAAAAATAGCAATATCATTTGTCAAAACATCTACTGAATTATCCCCAGGTATAGTTATCCCAATTTTAAACTTCCTTGGTAAATAAAGTTTACCGTAAATAGGTTCTTTTTTTTCTTTATCTGAATATTCGTACTTATCTCCATTTATCCAAATTTGCCCGTAGCTTGTACTAGAAGGAAGAAAATGTGATGAAATTTTTAATGCATCTTGTCTAAGTTGTTTATGGATTTGGTCATTAATAGGCGCGGCAATTGTTGTAACATTTCTAACAACATCTCCGCATGCTCCATAAGTTGATAAAAGTATTGTTGAAACAGTGTTTATAATTTTTTTTAAATTTCCTTTTAATACTCCATGAAATTGAATAGTTTGTCTGGTTGTAATTCTTAAAGAAGGATCTGAAAACTTATTTGTTAAATCATCCAACTCAATATATTGTTTAGAAGTTAACAATCCAGCAGGAATTTTTGTTCTAATCATAAAATAAAATTCTTTTTCTAGTCCTTTTTGTTTCAATTCTGTTGCGGTATCTCTATTATACTGTTGGTATGTCCCATGAAATTTAAGCAACTGAACTTCATTTTCTTCAAAATAAGGATTTGAATTTTGTAATTGTGACCCTATTTTCCCAGCTAAATAGTCACTATCATTTTTAGTTTGTTCAACTTTAGATAAAATTGTGCTGTTCATATTTTTTTTTATTTTGTTTTAAAAAATTTATATCTTCTTTATTTGTTACATACCAATTTAATATTGGACTCAACAAAACATTTTTACCAATCACAAGTAAAGCAGGGCTATCAATTATATTTTTATCAAAATTTTTAGAATAGTTTTCCAATGTACTAATTAAAATTTTTTGATCTTTTCTTGTTGCATTTGAAATAATGGCAATATTTTCATACCTGTCTCTACCTCTTTTGATAAGTTCAGAACATACCCAATTTATTCTCTCTAATCCCATATAAATTACTATTAACTGAGACGTTTTGGTAAAACTAGTCCAATCAACAGTTTCGGGTTTTTCGCCACCTGCTCCGTAAGCAGAAATAAATGTAATTGAAGTATTGAAATCTCTATGTGTTGCTGGAATACCTGCATAAGCTAAGCCGGCTATTCCAGCTGTTGTTCCTGGAACAACTTTATAAGGAATTTTGTTTAATTTCAAAGATAATGCTTCTTCGCCTCCTCTACCAAATATAAAAGGATCACCCCCTTTGAGCCTAAGAACTCTTTTATTTTTTTTTGCTTCATTAATTAATAATTTATTAATTTCTAATTGGTTTATTGATTTTTTATTACCTCTTTTACCTACATAAACTAATTGAACGTTAGGTTTTGCCAAAGATAAAATTTGTTCATTTAATAAAGCATCGTAAAAAATTATATCGGCCTTTTTTATTGATTTATATGCTAATAATGTAAGTAAGCCTGGATCGCCAGGACCAGCTCCAACTAACCAAACACTTCCTCTATCAAACCTAGAATCAAAAAGTTGCATATATAATAAATTATCAACAAAACTTGGTAAATCAACTTTTTTTTTGTGAATTATTTTATTTTACATATTTTTTATGTAATATTAGATTTTATTAGATTTTGCATTAAATTTTGTATATTTTTATAATTATTTAAGTGATTACATAAAATAAATTTCTTTTGATTTTTTTTATTTTTTTCTTTAACAACTGATATTAAATTTTCTAATAGTTTTCCTCTAAATAAAAAAATAGGCAAAATAATATATTTATAATTTAAATTTAAGTCTAACAATTCTTGTTTTAAATCTTCTTTATTTAAAGTAATGAGTATTTTTTTATAAAAATTAAATTTATTTTTTTTTGCAATTTTCTTTGCTAAGAAATTAATTTCAGATATTGCTTTAAAATTTATTGTATAGCTAGCTACAATAATTAAACCATAATCTTTTTTTTTATTTAATAATCTTAAAATTTTAAATATATTATTTTGAATCATATTAAAAAAATTTTTTGCTTTTGACAAAGGAGGTATAAATTTTATTTTTGGAATATTTTTATACCTTTTTTTAAAATTTTTTACAATTTTAGGAATATCTTTAGTAACATGATTTCCTGAAAAAATCATAGCTGGGATTATCAATAAATTGTCAAATTTTCTTTTAAAAAAAAAATCTAACTGCTTTTTAATTGTTGGTTTTCTAATCTCTAGATATCCAATTTTAATTGTGTATTTTTTATTTTCTTTTTTAAAAGTTTTTAGTAATTTATTTGTATCTTTTACTCCTTCATTACTTTTTGTTCCATGAAAACAAAGTAAAATTCCTTCTTTCATACAAAAAATATTTTATAAAGAACTAAAACTAAAAGTAAAATACCATTTAGTTGAAGAGAGACAAAAGTTATTATCATCCCAGTTTTACGGTGCATAATTTTTTTTTCATACAAACTTAATGCATGTAAAATTCTTCCAATAATAAATAATGAACCCACTATATTGATATATAAAAAATAATATGGGATATTTTCAAAGGCAAGCCACTCAATGCCAATTAATGATAACAAAAAAATCGGAGTATATTCTATAAAATTGGCTTGAGCTCTTATTCTTCTCATTAATGTTCTGTCACCATCATCTCCTAATGATACTTTACTTTGTCTTCTTAATTTTATGACGTTAATTGATAATTTACTTAAAATTAGACAAGATAAAGCAATATATATGAATGAATAATAAATCATGATTTAGACCACCATCTTTTAAAGTTTAGTATTTTTTTTTGCAATATTTTGTAATTCAGGATTTAATCCTGGTAATATCTTTTTTATAACTTTAGATCTAAAATGTTCTCCATGAAAACCAAACACAGAATTGATATTCTGTCCATATAAATTTCCAGGATCTTCCATAGAAAAACTTGCAGCAATTGTTGGTGGTGCAAAATTAATTCCTTTTTTTATCATCTCTTTATATAAATAATGACAAATAACTATATCTTCAGCTTGCACAGGAAATGTAAGTTTATCAAAATCAATTTCAGAAGTTACTTTTACTAACTTATTACTCCTTAAAGAAAAGCCTCCATTACCAACCCTATTTTCATTTAATGATAAAGAATAATTTTCAGGACTAACTATAACCCTATCAGGCCAAGGAGCACCTATATAATCATAATTTAAGAACTCATTTTTCCAAAAATTTGGATCAATAACAAATCCATCTGCTTGAATTATTAAACAAAACTTTGTTGTAAAATATTTGTATAAATCTTTAATCATGAATCTGCTATATCCTAAATAATCAATTTTAGGAATTGTCACATATTCAATATTAGAAATTTTGTGATTTGGAGGAGTAGGAGATAAAAGTTTAATTGAAGAAAATTCAATATTTTCTGATGATATTGACAATGCAAGTTGAGTTTGATCTATATTTACAGAAGTTATAGCTATAAGTGTTATATCTGGAAGCGCTACTTTTTTATTCATTTATTATTTGTTCTATTGAGGACTCAAAATTTTTATAAAAATCCATATCGTTATTAATATAAGAGTTTTTAATTTGCTCTCTTAAATTATTTCTTAGTTTAGATATAATTTTTAAATTTGCTAATTTTTTTAAAGTTTGAATATATTTATTCTTATCCTTAGCAATCCATTCTGATAAACCCACAGATTCTAAAACAGATGCACTTTGTCTGCTAATATAGTTTTTTCCAGTTAATGTAAAAACCGGTACTCCCATACAAATTGCTCCATATGTAGTTGTTGCACCAGAATAAGGAAAAGTATCCAAAGCTATGTCTATATTATTATAGCATTGAAGGAAATGTTCTTCGTTATCTTGTTTAATGAAAATTATTCTTTTATGATTAATTTTTTTTTTTTCAAAAAAATCGCAGATTCTGTTTTGAATTTTTTGATTATTTAAAAAATTAAAATATTTAAGATAAAGTTTAGAATCTTTAAAATTATTTAAAACTTTCTGCCATAAATTTAAAGACTCTAATGAAATTTTTGCCGGGTTATTAAAGCTACTAAAAGATATAAAATTATTCTTTTTCATAGGAGATTCTTTTATTCTTGGTAAAAGTTTATTTTCAACTTTAGAAAAATTAAAAAGACTTTTAATTCTAATCAATTTTTCTGATGTTTTCTCTTTTATATCTGGAGGATTTAGATAACTATCTGTTATCCAATAATCTAATTCTTTAATATTTGAGCTAGTAATCGGATGAAGGCTTATCTGCTTTGATGCAGATCTATAACTTGCAAGCAAAAAACGATTTTTTTCTGTATAACCTCCTAAAAATATTAAAATATCAATATTATTTGAAATAATTAAATTCGAGGCTTCTATATCAGTTAATTTGTAAATATTTTTCCAAGAGTTAGAATTATTTTTGTACCATTTTGTAATATTATCTTCAAAATTGTTTGAATAATAACAATAAAATTCAAATTTTTTTTTGTTTTTATTAATAAACAATGAATGGATAACATTGTTTATAGAATGTGTTCTAAAATCAGCGGATACAAAACCTATCCTTATTTTTTTATTATTTCGAAATTCTATTTTTGTATTTTTTTTTTCTTTATTTCCAAATTTATTTATGTACTGATCAATTATTTTTGATAATGAGTTTTGATCGTAATCGTTTTTATATACTTTTGTTATTAATAAATTTCTATAACTTAAACTTTCTTCTTTATTTTTTAAATTAAAACTTATAATTTTTTTAAAAATATCTTCAGCTTCATCTAATCTGGATTGCTTTAAATAACATGATCCAAGTAAATTCATTATTTTTTCATTGTCTTTACTTAATTCCATTGCTTTTATTAGACTTTTTTCCGCCATATCTACTAATCCAGTTGAAAGTTGCATGTCTGCAAGTTGGGTGAAATTTTTATAATTTTCAGGAAATTTTTTTATAATATTAATAAAAGTATTTATAGCTTCTTCATAATGATTAAGATCTTTTTGTAAATTACCAACTGCGCTCCAAATATCATTGTTATTTTGATTATTTTCTAGTGCTTTTTGAAAGTATTTAAGGGCTTTGTTTTTATTTTTTAAATGTATCTTATACAAACGTCCTAAATTATAGCTTGCTTTCCAATTATTTGGATTTTTCTCAATTAATGTTTCTAAAATTTTTTTTGAAATATCGTATCTTTTTAAATCTTCATTTATATTTGAAGATAAATGATGTGCTTCAGTAAAATCAGGTTTCTTTTTTGTTAATAAATTAAGTATTTCTAATGCTTTTTCTTTTTCGTTTAATCTATTTTTAATAAAAGCTAAATAATATAACAATATTGGATTATTATTATACGGGTAAGAACTATCAGAGTAATTTTCGATTTCTATCAACGCACTCTTATAATCTTTTCTTTTTATTAAATTAATTATTTTATTTACAAAATCTTTAATCATTAATTTATTTACCACCTCTAAATGATAAAATTAAAATAAGCAAAAGTATCAGGTAAACTAAATTAACATATTCATATTGCGTTAATTCATAGTTCATTTTTTTTAATTAGACCCATATCATTGTGGCGGTGAGAGAGGGATTCGAACCCTCGATACGACACAAGGACGTATAACGAGTTAGCAACCCGCCGCTTTCAGCCACTCAGCCATCTCACCTTTTTTATATAGTTTAATTAAGATATTATTGATTTAATTTGCAAGTTTTTTTTTTAAAATCTCATTAACAATACCAGGATTAGCGGTTCCTTTTGTTTCTTGCATTACTTGTCCAACAAAATAACCAAATAATTTTTCTTTTCCTGATTTATACTCTTCAACCTTATCTTTATTATTATTTAAAACTTTATCAATAATATTCTCAATCTCATCAGTACTTGTTATTTGTTTTAAACCTTTTTTCTCAATTATATCTTTTGCTTTCTTTTTTGTTTTAAACATTTCTTCAAAAACATTTTTTGCAATTTTTCCAGATATAGTTGAATCTTCAATTAAATCTATAAGTCCTCCTAAATCTTCGGCTTTAACTGGAGAATTTTTAATTTCTAAGTTGTTTTTATTTAATAATGAAAACAAATCTCCAATTATCCAGTTGGCAATATTTTTTGGATTTCGCTTTTTATTTTCATTAATAATTTTATCAAAAAATTCTACATTATTTTTATCAGAAACAAGTATTGCGGCTTCATAAGATGAAATTTTATGCTCTTTAATTAATTTTTCTTTTTTTACATCAGGTAATTCTGGTAATTTTTTTTTAATTTGATTAATCCAATCATCTTTAATTTCTAGCGGAGGTAAGTCGGGATCTGGAAAATATCTATAATCATGAGCTTCTTCTTTTGTCCTCATAGCCCTTGTTTCACCTTTTTTTTCATCAAATAATCTTGTTTCTTGATCAATTTTTCCACCTGAATTAATAATTTCTGTTTGTCTTTTAAACTCATAATCTACAGCTTGTCCTATGGATTTTATAGAATTAACATTTTTAATTTCAGAACGTGTGCCTAGTTCTTCTCCCTTTTTTCTAACAGAAATATTTACATCACAACGCAATGATCCCTCTTCCATGTTTCCATCACATGTCCCAATATATCGTAGAATTGATCTTAATTTTTTTACATATTCTTGCGCTTCTTCAGCAGATCTAATATCAGGTTCTGAAACTATTTCCATTAAAGCAACGCCGGATCTATTAAGATCAATATAACTTTTATTTGGTTCGAGATCGTGAATACTTTTTCCAGCATCTTGTTCTAAATGTAATCTGGTAATCCCAATTTTTTTTGAACTTCCATCTTTTAAATCAATTTCAATTGATCCTTCGCCAATAATTGGTTGGGTGAATTGTGAAATTTGATATCCTTGTGGCAAATCGGGATAAAAATAATTTTTTCTATCAAAAACAGATCGTTTATTTATTTGTGCATTTAAACCTAATCCAGTTTTAATTGCTTGTTCAACACAATCTTTATTAATAACTGGTAACATTCCAGGCATAGCTGCATCTACTAAAGAAACTTGTGTATTTGGTTCAGAACCAAAATTAGTTGATGCTCCTGAAAAAAGTTTTGATTTAGAAATAATTTGAGCATGAATTTCTAAACCAATTACTGTCTCCCAATCTTTTAAATTTTGCATTATTAACCAACCTCCTTTTTAAAATTAGCATTTTCTTCAATAATTTTCGCTGCTGAAAGAACACTATCTTCATCAAAACTTTTCCCAATTATTTGAAAACCCAAAGGTAAATCGTTGCTTGATAAACCCATTGGGATAGATATTGCAGGAAGACCAGCTAAACTTACCGGTACTGTAAAAACATCATTTAAATACATTTGAATTGGATCATCTATTTTTGATCCTTCTTCAAAAGCATCTGATGGTGCAGTTGGGGTAAAAATTATATCAACTTTTTCAAATGCTTTTTTAAAATCATTTATAATTTTCGATCTTACTTTTTGAGCTTTTAAATAATAAGCATCATAATAACCAGCTGAAAGAACGTAAGTGCCAATCATAATTCTTCTTTTTACTTCTTCTCCAAAACCATCAGAACGTGTTTGTTCATAGAGATCGTTAATATTTTCTGAATTATTTCTTAGCCCATATCTTATACCGTCGTATCTGGCTAAATTACTTGATGCTTCAGCAGATGAAATAATATAGTAAGTTGCTAATGCGTATTCTGTATGTGGTAAATCAATTTCTACTATTTCACAATTATTTTTCTTAAAATATTCTATTCCTAAATCCCACAATTTAATAATTTCATCATTTAATTGATCATTTTTATATTGTTTCGGAATTCCAATTCTTAATTTTTTGTTATTTTTTAAATTTTTATAAAAATTTGTTTTCTCTAAATTTGCTGATGTCGAATCTTTTTTGTCATATCCGGCCATGACATCTAACATCAACGCTGCATCATTAACAGTTTTAGTCATTGGTCCTGCTTGATCTAATGATGAAGCAAAAGAAACTATTCCCCATCTAGAGCATCTACCATATGTGGGTTTTAACCCAACAATTCCACAGTAAGATGCTGGTTGTCTAATTGAACCGCCAGTATCGGTACCTGTGGCAGCAATTGCAATATTTCCTGACACTGCAGCAGCTGATCCTCCTGATGAGCCGCCTGGCACATATTTTTTATTGTCTTTTGACCAAGGATTAATTGATGCACCAAAAAAACTTGTTTCATTTGAAGAGCCCATAGCAAATTCATCTAGATTTGTTTTTCCTAAAAGAATTGCTCCAGCATCCCAAAGATTTTGTGTAACAGTTGACTCGTAGGTAGGTTTAAAATCGTTTAACATCTTAGAAGCAGCTGTGGTTGAAATATCTTTAGTGCAGAATAAATCTTTTATTGCAATTGGTATACCTTCTAATGGCCTTGAAGTATTAGTTGAAATTCTTTTATCAGATTCTTCTGCTGATTTAATGGCGTTATCAGAATTTAGTGAAATATATGCGTTTAGATCTTTATTTGCTTCAGCTTCTTTAAGATAAAAAGCGGTTAATTCTTTCGAGCTTATTTTTTTTTTCTTAAGAAGTTTTAAACATTCTTCTAAACTTATATTTTTTAAATCCATAAACTTTTATTCCACAACTTTAGGTACAACAAAATAACCAGCTTTTTTTTCTGGTGCATTTTTTAAAATTTTATCCTCTATTTTTCCATCATTAATTTCATCTTCACGAAATGGGATTTTTATATCACTAGGGTTTGCAACTGGTGTAACATCTTTAGTATCCACTTCATTTAGTTTCTCAACCCAAGTAATTATTTTTGAGAGATCTTTTGAAATTCTTTCAACCTCTGTTTCTTCAATCTTTACTTTTGACAAAGTTGCTATTTTTTTTACTAATTTTTTATCTATATCCATAGATTATAATTATATTAGTTATTTTATATTTCAAATGACAATAATAAACAAAGAAGATTTTAAAATAAAAAAAAAGTTAAATAGGCCAATTTTATCTCTTGATTACGGAGAAAAAAGAATTGGAATTGCAATTTCTGATAATGAATGCTCCATTGCTCTTCCTAGTGAAGTATTAAAAAAAAATAAAACTGATAAAGATTTCTTATACATTAAAGAATTTATTGAAAAAAATAATATCCAAGCTGTTTTAATAGGAATGCCTTATAACATGGATGGTTCCGAAGGTGAAAAATGTAAAATAGTTAAAAGCTTTAGTAAAAAATTATTAGAATTCATTAATATTAGTATAATTTATTGGGACGAAAGATTGTCAACATTAGCTCAAGAAAAGATTCTTATTAGTAAAGACCTTAGTAGAAAAAAGAGAAAAAAAGTAATTGATAAGCTTGCAGCTGCCTATTTCTTACAGTCCTTTCTAGATTTTCTAAAAAATTAAAAAAAAATGAAAAACTTACTTGAACATTTCCAAAATTAGGTCCATATTAAACTTTTAATGAAGCCATTAAAAGATAGTAAGCGTACCTTACTAAAACCTCACCTACTTAGTGTTGAAGAATTATCTATTCCTGAAATTGATATTTTATTAAATAAAGCTAATTTTTATGCAGACGCAAATAGGCAAAAAGGTAAAATAGAAAAAACATTAAAAGGATCAACTGTAATTACATTATTCTTTGAAACCTCTACAAGAACAAAAACATCGTTTGAACTAGCTGCAAAAAGATTAGGTGCAGATAGCATAGGTATTAATGCATCTACAAGTGCAATAAAAAAAGGTGAGACATTAATTGATACTGCAATGACATTGAATGCGATGCATGCAGATATTCTTATAGTAAGACATCCAGATAGTGGTGCAGTAAAATTATTATCTGAAAAAGTTAATTGTGCAGTAATAAATGCTGGGGATGGTACACATGAACATCCAACTCAAGCTTTACTTGATGCATTAACTATAAAAAGAAATAAAAAAAATATTAAAGGACTTAACATTGCGATATGTGGAGATGTTTTGCACAGCAGAGTAGCAAGATCTAATATTTTACTTCTCTCAAAATTAGGTGCCAGAATAAGAATTATTGCCCCACCAACTTTAATCCCAAAAGGTATAGAAAATTTAGGCGTTGAAATATTTAATAACATGGAAAAAGGTTTAATAAATTGCGATATCGTAATGATGCTAAGGCTTCAAACAGAAAGAATGAAGGGGTTGTATGTACCATCAACAAGAGAATATTTTAAATTCTACGGTTTAGATCATAAAAAATTAAAAAATGCAAAAAAAGATGCGTTAATTATGCATCCAGGACCTATGAATAGAGGGATAGAAATTGACAGTTCTCTAGCTGATAATTTAGATAGAAGTGTAATACACCAACAAGTAGAAATTGGTGTTGCTGTAAGAATGGCATGTTTAGAAATGTTAACTGTGGGTATAGATAAATGAAAGATGCATATATAAATGCAAAAATATTAGATCCAGAAAAAAATAAAGAATTTATTGGTGATATTATTGTAGAAAAAGACAAGATTATTGATGTTGGTCCTAATGTTTATAAAAAAGATAAACCGAAAAGTTATACAAATGTTCACGATTGTAAGAATTTGTTTATAAGCCCAGGACTCTTAGACATGAGAGTTTCGTTAAGAGAGCCTGGATCAGAACATAAAGAAAGTATTAAAAGCGGTTGTAAAGCTGCGTTCGCTGGCGGCATTACAACTGTTGTTTGTCTCCCAAATACGGATCCTGTAATAGATAATGTATCAGTAGCAGAGTATATCCAAAAAAGAGCAAAGGAAGTGTCAAAAATAAATCTTTATACTTATGGGTCGCTAACAAAAAATTTTGATGGAGAAAATTTATGCGAAATGGGTTTGTTATCAAAAGCTGGAGTTAAAGGGTTTACAGATGCAACAAAGTCGATTGAGAATTCTGCTGTTTTAAAAAGAGCTTTAGAATATTCAAAAGCATTTGACTCTTTAGTAATTCAATTTCCTGAAGATAAAAATCTTGCAAATGATGGTGTGATGAATGAAGGTGAAATATCAACAAGACTTGGCCTTACTGGGATACCTTCTATTGCTGAAGTAATTACCATAGAAAGAGATTTAAGATTGGTTGAAGCAACAAGTGCAAGATACCATGTGTCTTGTGTTTCTACATCTGAATCAGTTGATGTAATAAGAAATGCAAAGAAAAAAGGATTAAAAGTTACCTGTGATACATCCCCTCAATATTTTACATTAAATGAAATGGCAATAGAAGATTATAGAACTTTTGTAAAAGTATCCCCTCCTCTTAGATCAGAAAAAGATAGGTTGGCAATAGTTAATGGTTTAAAAGATGGGACGATCGATGCTATACAAAGTGATCATTCTCCACAAGATGAAGATAATAAAAGATTGCCATTCAACCATGCAGAAAAAGGAATTATAGGGTTAGAAACTTTACTTCCTTTAAGTTTGGAGCTTTATCATAACAAATCTTTAAGTTTGATAGATGTAATTAAAAAACTTACAAAAAATCCTGCGGATATTTTAAATTTAGAACATGGTACTTTAACAAAAGGATCCAAAGCTGATCTTTTAATTTTTGATCCAAACAAGCCTTTCGTGGTTGATGTAAAAAAATTCAAAAGCAAATCCAAAAATTCACCATTTGATAAAAAACCTTCTCAAGGAAAAGTCATAAAAACAATTTGTAGCGGTGAAGTTTCCTATGCTGCCTGAACTGAACATAGTTCCATTAATATTAGCTTTTTTGATAGGCTCTATTCCAACCGGTTATCTTCTAAATAAATATTTTGGACATGGCGATATAAGAAAGGTTGGCTCTGGAAATATTGGCGCAACTAATGTATTGAGACATAGTGGTAAATTACTGGGTTTACTAACTCTTTTAATTGATATTGGTAAAGGTTTTCTAGCACTTGAATTACTTCTAAAGCTTATGGTGGGCTCGTCTGTCTGGAACGATATATCTATAATTGGTTCTTCAGTTATTTTAGGACATATATTTTCACCATGGTTAAAATTTAAAGGCGGCAAGGGTGTCGCTACAATGTTTGGGGTAATTCTTTTTCTAGGGACTGATTATATCAATATTTTTCTTATAACAATTTTTTCTTGGTTGGTGATTATTTTTTTTACAAAGTATGTTGCTTTAGGATCAGTAATTTCATTGACAATAGCAACTATTTATTCCTATTTTTACGTTCCATCTTTATTTCCTTTTTTCATTCTAATGACTCTTTTAATTACTTATAAACACAAAGATAATTTTGAAAGAATTAAAAATAATAAAGAACATAAAATCACTTTTTAATAGTTTTTTGTTGACAAATTAAAAAAAAAGTTCCATTTATCTCAAAAATACAGCTTATAAAAAAATAATGAGTAATATTGTTATTGTAGAATCCCCGGCGAAAGCCAAGACCATCGAAAAATATCTTGGCCCTGACTATAAAGTCATGGCTAGTATTGGGCATGTTAGAGACTTGCTACCAAAGAATGGGTCAGTAAATACTGATGAACAATACAAAATGATATGGGAAATTTCTACACAAGGAAAAAAAGTCATCAAAGAAATAGCAGGCGCAATTCAAACCGGAGACAATTTATATTTAGCAACGGATCCTGATAGAGAAGGAGAGGCTATTTCATGGCACGTTGAAGAAGTGTTAAAAGAAAAAAAAAAATTAGAAAATGTAAATGTTAAAAGAATTACATTTAATGAAATTACCAAAGAAGCAGTTAATAATGCTATTAACCAACCTAGAGAATTAGATAATGATTTAATTAATGCTTATTTAGCAAGAAGAGCTCTTGATTTTCTTGTTGGATTTAATTTATCCCCTATTTTATGGCGAAAACTTCCTGGAAGTAAATCAGCTGGAAGAGTTCAGTCGGTTGCTCTTAGAATTATATGTGACAGAGAAAATGAAATTGAACTTTTTAAACCGGAAGAATATTGGTCTATTGATGTTTTGTTAAAATCTAAAGACAATCAAATATTTAAATCCACTTTAAAACAAATAAACGATAAAAAATTAAAAAAACTAGATATTGGCACTGAAACAATAACAAAAGAATATGTGGATATAATTAATTCTAAAAATTACAAAGTAGATGAATTAAAATCTAAGGAAGTAAAAAGGAATCCGTATGCTCCCTTTACTACTTCAACGCTACAACAAGATGCAGGTAATAAATTTGGATATTCTGCTGCATCTACAATGGGCAAAGCTCAAAAATTATACCAAAGTGGTTTTATAACTTATATGCGAACAGATAGTATAGTTTTATCAAATGATGCAATAAACCAATCTAGAGAATATATAAAAAGTAATTTTGGTGATAATTATTTACCAAGTGAGCCAAGAGTTTATAAATCCAAAGCAAAAAACACACAAGAAGCTCACGAGGCAATTAGGCCTACTAACATTAGCAATTCTCCTGAAAAAATGAAAAATGAAATTAGCCCAGATGAATTTAAATTATATAAGCTTATATGGAATAGAACCGTTGCATCTCAAATGAGTAGCGCAATTTTTAAACAAATCACTCTTACTATAAAAGCAAATGATGGCACGGTTCTTTTACAATCTACAGGTTCTTCTCCTGTATTTGATGGAATGTTAAAAGTCTATAATTACGAAAAAAAATCAAATGGAAAAGAAGATGAAACAAATATTATACCAAATATTAATCCTGGCGATGACGTCGAGATTGAAAAAATAATTGATGAACAACATTTTACCCAACCCCCTCCTCGTTATACAGAAGCAAGTTTAGTTAAAAAATTAGAAGAGTTAGGAATTGGAAGACCTTCAACTTATGCACCTATTATTCAAGTTTTAAAAACAAGGGGTTATGTAAATATTGAATCAAGAAGAATGTTTCCACAAGATAGAGGTAGAATAGTTATTGTTTTTTTATCAAACTTTTTTGAAAAATATGTAGATTATGATTTTACTGCAAATCTGGAAGGTAAATTAGATGATATATCAGGTGGAAGATTGGATTACATTAATGTATTAGATGATTTTTGGAAAAGTTTTTATAGTTTAATTGAACAAACTAAAGAAATTAGAATTACCGAAGTAATAGATAAGTTAGATCATCAATTAGAAGATCATTTCTTTCAACCAAATGAAAAAAATGCGAATCCAAGAAAGTGTCCGACATGTGATAATGGGAGATTAGGTTTAAAACTTGCAAAAACTGGTCCTTTTGTAGGTTGTTCAAATTATCCAGATTGTAAATACGCAACCCAACTAACTTCTAATATTAATGGAGATAATCAAAATGGTAATGGTATTTCACTTCCAAAAGAAATAGGTGTCGATCCAAAAACAAACAAACCAATTATAATAAAACAAGGCCCTTACGGAATTTATATTGAAATGGAAGATAAAGAAGGAGAAAAACCTCGTAGAGCATCTGTCCCAAAAAATTTACCATTAGAACAATTAAATTTGGAAAAAGCTTCGCAATTATTATCGCTTCCAAGAGAGATTGGTACATATCCAAAAAGTAATGAAACAATTATTGCAAATAATGGCAGATTTGGACCTTATTTAAAAGTTGGAGATTATTTTATTTCATTAAAAGAAGATGATGTCTATACAGTTGGGGAAAATAGAGCAATTGATTTAATCGAAAAACATTTTCAAAAAATAGAAAAACAAACAATAGGTACACATGATAATAAAGAACTTAGTGTAAGTAAGCGCGGTAGAATTGGTTATTTTTTGAAAAATGGCACAACAAGCATAAGAGTTCCAAATGAAATAGACGCAAAAACAATAAGTTTAGAAAAAGCAATTGAATTAATCGAAATTAAAAAAGAAAAAGATAAAGCAAAGAAAAAAAAACCTAAAAAGAAGAAGTAACAACTAATCCTTTTTTTTTAAATCTGAAATCTTTAAAGATAATTCTTTTAATCTTCCTTCATCTACTTCTGCTGGAGCATTCATCATTAAATCTTCAGCTTTTTGATTAAATGGGAAAGGAATTATTTCTCTGATATTTGGTTCGCCTGCAACTAACATAACAATTCTATCAATTCCAGGTGCACATCCTCCATGAGGAGGCGCTCCAAAATTAAAAGCTTGTAAAAGGCCACTGAATTGTTTTTCCAAATCTTTTTTTGTGTAACCAGCTATTTCAAATGCTTTAACCATAATTTCTGGTTTATGATTTCTAATTGCTCCACTTGACAATTCTACTCCATTACAAACAATGTCATATTGGAAAGCTTTTATGTCTAGAGGATTTTTTTTTTTTAATTCATCTAATCCTCCTTGGGGCATGGAAAATGGATTATGACTAAATTCTATTTTATTTGTTTCAACATTTTTTTGATACATTGGGTAGTCAATCACCCAACAAAATTGAAATTCATTTTCTTTAATTAATTTTAATTCATTTGCAATTTTCATTCTAGCAATTGCAGCAAATTCCATTATTTCATCTGCTTTTCCACATAAAAAAAAGATCGAACTATTTCCATTCATGCCATCAATTTCCAGAAATTTTTTCAATCTATCTTTGTCTAAGTTATTTGCTATAGGACCCTTACCTTCGTTATTTATAAACTGAACATATCCCATTCCACCTTGGTCCTCACTTTTTGCCCAAGAGTTAAGCTTGTCAAAAAATGTTCTGGGTTGGTCTTTGGTATCTGGCGCTGGAATTGCAATAACGATTGATCCTTTATTAATACTGTCAGCAAAAAGTTTAAATGATGAATTTTTAAAAACATCTGTAACATTAGATAGAATTAACGGATTACGTAAATCTGGCTTATCGTTTCCATACTTTGTAACACATTCATCAAATGAAATTCTTTTAAAAGGTGGTTTTGAAATATGAAAATTTTTAGTTAGTTTTGTAAAAACATCAAATAAAACAGGTTCTAATGCATTAAAAACATCTTCTTGCGTTGCAAATGACATTTCATAATCTAATTGGTAAAATTCTCCTGGAGACCGATCAGCTCTACTATCTTCATCTCTAAAACAAGGAGCTATTTGAAAATATTTATCAAAACCAGCTATCATTAAAAGTTGCTTAAATTGCTGTGGGGCCTGTGGTAATGCATAAAATTTACCAGGATTAATTCTACTAGGAACTAAATAATCTCGAGCACCTTCTGGAGAACTTGCTGTTAAAATAGGTGTTTGTATTTCTATAAAATTTTGCTTATTCATTCCTTCTCTGATTAATGAAATTACTTTATTACGTAATAAAATATTTTTTTGCATCTTAAATCTTCTAAGATCTAAATACCTATATTTTAAACGAGTGTCCTCACCATAATCTTTATCAGAATTAACTTCTAATGGTAATGGTTTAGAACTTGATTCAGTTATATATTCATCAACTGATATTTCAATTTCTCCTGTCGGGATTTTTTTATTTAATGTTTCATCAGATCTTGGTACCACATTACCAGTCACGGTTATCACACTTTCTGAAGAAGTTTTTTCAGCTGTAGAAAAATATTTATTTTTTTTATCTAACACAACTTGTGTAATTCCATAATGATCTCTTAAGTCAATAAAAAGTAAATTCCCGTGATCTCTTTTTCTATGAACCCAGCCAGATAATTTAACGGATTTATTCTTATCTGTTAACCTTAATTCACTACAATTATGCGTTCTATATAAATGCATTTAATAATTTTAAATTAATTTTTTTACAAAACTTATATTTATTTTTTTTTTTGTTATTAAAGATTGTTTATCTATTTTATTAACTATATTTTGTAAATTAGTAAATGATCGTTCAGATCTATAAACAATAAATTTAATTATCTTTTTGTCTATTAAAATTTGTTTATCTAAAAATAATTTAACCAAAACAGATGACAGTAATTCATCGTTTGGCTTGTTAATTTTAACTATTATAGAAGATAAAATACGTGATTTTAAGTCAGGTAGATTAATTTTCCAAAATTTTGGAGAGTTTAATGCAGTCAATATTAAATATCCTTTTTTTTCTTCTATTAAATTATAAAAATGTAATAAGTTTTTTTCTAAGTTATCTTTATCCTTTTTTTTAATTTTATCAAAAAAATTTGAAATATTTTCAATTATAAAAATATTTTTTTTTAAAAAAAAATTATCAAATCTTGTTTTTTTAAATTTATTTAGGTTTAAAAAAATAGCAGAAGTTTTTTTTTGCCAGATTCTTGACAAATGAGTTTTGCCTGTTCCAGAGTCACCAAAGATTATTATTTTTCTACTTGACCAATTTGGCCATCTATTTATCAGTTTATACGCTTCTTTATTTGAGTCTGAAACTAAAAAATCATCTTTTTCATATATTTTTTTTTTTTTAAGATCAAATAATAATTGAACATTTTTAATATTATTTTGTATCATAAATTTACTACTAAATCTTTAAGCCACCTAATTAAATAAAAAATTCCGGATATAAAGGTTAAATAAATTATAAAAAGACCAAAGTATTTAATTAAAATTTCAATATCAAAAAAATTTGCATAATTGCACAGTAACATTCCTATAAAAATAGTTTGAAAAAAAAAAGTTATTTTTCCAATTTTTAATGGAGAATAATTAATTCTTTTTTTTAATAAAATTGAAAAAACTGCTCCTAAAAGAATAATAAAATCTCTTAAAACAATTATTACAACAATAGGCCATTCTATAAAATTTTTATAGCTTAATGTGATCAGTACTGAAAATATTAGTATTTTATCTGAAATAGGATCTAATATTTTCCCAAATTCAGTAACTATTTTTAATTTTCTTGCAAGTAGTCCATCAAATATATCAGTAAAACAAGCAAATAAAAAAACCCAGAAAGCTATTTCCAATCTATCATCTAATATCATCAATAAAATTATAGGTACAGAAAAAAGTCTGAAAAAAGATATTGTATTTGCAATATTTATTATTTTCACTTTGCTAAATTCAGCTTTTTGCTATTCAAATTAAAATCTAAATCAGATTGTTTGAAGGCAACTTTTAATTGGTTTAAATTTCCTGAAAAGGATAAAAAAATAATTGCTTTATTACGAGAAAAATTTTTAACATTAAATTTATCAATTATTGGCATATTACTAATTATTTTTTTTATATTAATCCAATCATTTAAATCATTAAATAAAACTGTTACTTTCTCAAATTTCTTTTGAGAAGTTATCACATTAGCTGCCTTCCACTGTTGATTAACAAATAGTTCAACTTTATTTTTTGCATCATTTAAAATAGTATCTGAATACTCATTACTATATATTTCAATTGTATCTTCAAAAGTATTTGTTTCTTCACCATCAAATCTATAAATTGACAGATTTAAGTTAAATGACATTTTTGATTTATCACGATTATATTTTTTTTTTAAAATTGCTATAAGAACCCCAGTAGTATTATGTGATTTTGCTAAAAGTTCGAGATTTTTTAAATTTTTTTTAACTGCTTGATCCTGATTAAAATAAATAAAGTCGCTAAATTTTCCTTCTGATGATTTAATAGGTATTAAACCATCATTATTTGAATTCTTTACCCATATGTTTCTCCAAATATTTTTTTCTTCCCATAAATATGTCACTCCAGCAAATTTATAAATAGGTAAAATTAAAAGTGGCTTACTTTTAAGACTAGTATATTTAATATTATTATTATTTAAGTATCTTAATATTTTATCTTCGCTAAAAATTATTGTTAGATCTCCTATGTATTTTCTAGATGTTGTTTTTTCGCTTTGAATTTCTATTGCATTAACAAATTCTAAAATTTTCTCAATGCCAATACTTTCAATCTTTTCATATTCTGATTCTAAAAGCATTGTATTCATTAAATTTCTAAATCCTTTTTCTTGAGCTTCTAATAAAGCAATTTCTTTAGCTTTAGATGATGAAGTTGATTCAATATTTACTGAAATATTTTTAACTTCAAATATTTTATCTTGTAAAGTTTCTGAAATTGAGCCCTTTAAGTTTAGTAAAATAATAAAAAAAAAGATAATGAAGAATTTTATAAAATTATATTTCATAATAGTATCTTATCTTTTTAAAAAAAATTATTACATAAAAATAATAAATTAATGAAACAAAAAGTAAATAAATACAAAAAAGCTGGCGTAAATATAGATAAAGGCAACAATTTTATTAAATCAATAAAGAAAAAGGTTTTTTCTACACATATAAAAGGAACGATAAAAGATCTAAATTCATTTGCAGGATTTTTTGATCTGTCATTATTAAAATATAAAAATCCCTTACTTATAAGTTCAACAGATGGTGTTGGAACCAAAATAAAAATAGCACAAGATTTAAAAAAATATAACACTTTAGGAATTGATTTAGTTGCTATGTGTGTAAATGATATTTTAGTTCATGGTGGAAAACCGCTATTCTTTCTAGATTATATTGCTGTTGAAAAATTAAATAAGAAAATAGCATTAGAAATTATTGATGGTATATCCAAAGGGTGTAAAGACGCAAATTGTTCAATTCTTGGAGGAGAAACAGCAGAAATGCCGGGTTTATATAAAAAAAACGATTTTGATCTTGCTGGTTTCTCAGTAGGAATTATAGAAAAAAAAGATTTAATTACAGGAAGAAATATAAAGGAAGGAGATGTTGTAATAGGATTAAAATCCTCAGGATTCCATTCAAATGGTTTTTCTCTTATTAGATATATTTTAAAAAAAAAAAAAATAAGTTATAAAACTAAAATATCAAATCAAATAACAAATCTTGGAAACTTTTTATTAAAACCAACTAAAATTTATTCAAAAATAATTCAAGAGTTAAAAAAAAATAAACTAATTGAGGGGGCTTGTCATATAACTGGCGGAGGTATTGTAGATAATTTGCCAAGAATTTTGCCAAAAAATCATGGATTAAATTTTGATAATCATAATTGGGATTTACCATATATTTACAGATGGTTCAAAGAACAAGGAGGTATTTCTTTTGATGAAATGTTAAAAGTTTTTAATTGTGGAGTAGGAATGATAATTATATGTAAACCCAAGAAAAAAGAACTAGTAATTAAAAAATTAAGAAATAAAAAAGAACCTTTCTTTATTCTAGGTAAAGTTGTTAGAAATAATGGGAAAATTGATATCAATCGTTTAAAAGAAAAATGGGAATGTTAAAAGTTGTAGTTTTGATATCTGGAAGAGGTAGCAATTTAAAAGCTATAATTGACAAATGTTCAAAAAAAGATGTTCCGGCTAAAATTATTGGTGTAATTTCAAATAACTCAAATGCATCAGGTTTAAAATCCAATGGAAAATTTAAAAAAATAATAATAAATAATGAACTGCATAAAAAAGAATTTGAAATTAAATTACAAAATCATTTAAAGGTATTAAAACCAGATTTAATTTGTTTAGCAGGATTTATGAAAATTTTAAGTCCATTTATAATTAAAAGGTGGAAAAATAAAATAATAAATGTTCATCCTTCTCTTCTACCTGCTTTTAAAGGTTTAAATACTCATGAAAGAGCTTTAAATGCTGGTGTAAAAAAAAGCGGTTGTACAATTCATTTTGTTGATGAAAGTTTAGATGGTGGTTCGATAATAGCCCAAGTAGCAACTGCTATAAATAAAAAAATGACAAGCAACGAACTATCAAAAAAAATTTTAAAAATGGAACATAAAATATATCCTGAAATTGTAAAACTTTTTGCAAAAAAAGAAATTAGTGTAAAAAAAAATAAAGTTTTTATAAAAGATGAAAAAAAATTAAATTTTTTTATTAAAAATATATAAATAAATTGAAAAAAAGTTTTTTTTTTTGTAAATTTAGAAAATGGACGATAAATTAAAAAGATCATATAACAACTGGATAATATTTTTAAAAGGAACTGTGCTTTTAGTTGCAGGTGTTATTGTTATTCTTGCTTTTATGGCTTTATTTTTACTTTAAGATTTTAAATATCTTTAAAAAAAAAATTAAGTTCTTTTAAAGCATTATCTTCACTGTCAGATCCGTGTACAGCGTTTTCTTGAATAGAAGTAGCAAATTTTTTTCTTATTGTATTTTCATCTGCTTCAGCTGGATTAGTGGCACCCATTACTTTTCTATATAATTCTATAGCATTTTCCCCTTCTATCATTTGTACAATTATAGGGCCAGAAGTCATAAATTCACATAATTCATTATAAAAAGGTTTGTCAGAATGAACTGCGTAAAATTGTTGTGCTTCTTCTTTACTTAATTTTATTTCCTTTTTTTCTAAAATTTTTAAACCTGAATTTTCAATCATTAAATTTATTGAATCAACATGTCCTGCTTTGACTGCATCTGGTTTAATAATTGATAAAGTTTTTTGGTTAGACATTTATTTTTTTTCGTGATTATTGTAAATATAGTTATCTATCAATCTTACGCCGAAAGCTGTACCACCTTTTTTAGATAAAGGTTGGTCTTTATCAAGCCAAGTTACACCTGCTATATCTAAATGTGCCCATTCAACATCTTTTTTCACAAAACGTTTTAAAAATTGAGCTGCAGTAATACTACCTGCCCCACCTGTTCCTGTTATATTTTTAACATCTGCAATATCACAATTAAGTAATTCATCGTATTCTTTACCCAAAGGAAATCTCCAAACTTTTTCATCAGTTTTTCTTCCTGATTTTGTTAAATCATCTGATAATTTATCAGAATTAGAAAACAGTCCTGCGTAAAAATTTCCTAGAGCAGCAATTATTGCTCCTGTTAAAGTTGCAAAATTTATCATTTTTTTTACATTATATTTTTCTTGGCAATACCAAAGCGCGTCTGCTAAAACAAGTCTTCCTTCTGCATCAGTGTTTAAAACTTCAATTGTTTGCCCAGACATAGATTTTACTATATCACTTGGTCTTTGAGCATTAGCGCTAACCATATTCTCAACAGAACCAATTACACCAACTACATTAGACTTTGACTTTCTTAAAGCTAAAGCTTTTATTACTCCTAAAACTACTGCAGAACCACCCATATCCATTTTCATTTCTTCCATTCCAGAAGTTTTTAAAGAATATCCACCTGTATCAAATGTAACTCCTTTTCCTACAAGACCAATTGCTGGAGATTTTGAACTTGGATTACCATTCCATTCTAAAGTAATAAGTCTTGATGGGTTTGCGCTTCCCATTCCAACTCCTAAAAGAGCACCCATACCAAGTTTTTTCATCTTTTTCTCATCCAAGATGCCTACTTTAACATTTAATTTTGTTAATTCTTTTGCTCTTGAAGCAAGACTTACTGGATTTAATATGTTTGGTGGTTCATGTAAAAGATCACGTGAAAAAAATACACCTTCTGCTATAGCTTGAAAATTTACAAAAAGTTTTCTAAATTTACCTGGATTAGAAACAACAAAACTTACACTTGATACTTTTTTATTATTTTCTTCGTCTTTTTTTTTATATTTTTTAAAAGAATACGATTTAAGATAAATACCAGAAGCCAAATGCAAAATTATATTTTCATTACTAATCTTTACTTTTTTTAGTCCACCTACTTGAAATGATATTTCCTTGTACTGTAGTGTTTCTAAATAAGGTTGTAGAAGACCCCCGAAATACTCAAAATTAAAACTCTCAAGTTTATTTTCATCACCAATACCAATAAAAATAAAATTTTGCGGTTCGTTATTCGTTATAGTATCTATGTGGCAAATTTGGCCTAATTTACCGTTAAAATTTCTTTTTGATAAACTATTTAAGATGTTTTTTTTTATTTCTGAATTAGAAGAAATGTTATGATATTTTAAATTTTTTTTATCCTTATTGATAAAAAAAATTTTAAAATTAGGTAAAACTTTTTTATTGATGAAATTTACAATCATAAAATACAAATTAATATAGGTCTTATGTCAATAATATCCAATTATATTTTTAAACAAATAGGGTCGTACTTTATATATATAACAATTTTTTTTATAAGTTTAATATGGCTTATCCTATCTTTAAAGTTTATAGAATATGTAACTACAAATGGTTTAGATTTCAAAGATTTTATAAAAATGACTTCTTTGTTACTACCAACTGTTATACCGGCTTTAACTCCTTTAACTTTAAGTTTAGCTTGCATTTTTGTTTACAACAGACTCTCAAATGATAATGAATTAATAATAATTAAATCATCTGGATTTAGCACATTTGATATATTAAAACCTGCATTATTACTTTCAATTATTATCACTTTAATTAATTTAGTTTTAAATTTATATTTCAGTCCTTTAAGCAAATCTATATTCAAAGAGAATCAAAAAAATCTCAGAGAAGATATAGCACGTATTGCTTTTAAAGAAGGAAGATTCTCAAATCTCTTTCAAGGTATAACTATATATATTGAAAAAATAATAGACAAAAATAATTATGAATATGTTTTCGTCTATGATGACAGAAATAAAGAAGACCCAGCAACATACATAGCTAAACAAGCAGAATTAGTTCAAAATGATATTTTTAATAAAGTAATTTTAAAAAATGGTAATAGACAAATTATTGATAAAAAAAATTCACAATTAAGCATTATTAAATTTGAAGAGTATGAAGTCAATTTAGATCTCCTACAAAAAAATAAAAACGAAGAAAGAATTAAAGAACCAGAAGAAATGTTTCTAACAGAATTATGGGATGATAAGCACAAAGTAGGAGGGCGATATGATCCAAGACAAATTTCTAGTATGATTGTTGAGGGACATAAAAGAATAATAGACCCTATTTATTGTATAATATTTACATTAATAAGTTTAACTTTTTTATTATCTGACAAGCTAGTTCTGAAATCAGCATTAAAAAAAATATCTATTATTATATTTATAATTTTTTTAATTGAAGTTATTTATTTATCTTTACCTAATTTTATTGTAAAAAAATTTTCATTACTACCAATCATGTACTTTTTTCCATTATCATTATTTTTTCTTTTAATAATTTATAATTTAAAAAAAACTTATAGAAAATTTAAAAAATGAAACTTTCATCATTTAATATCTTTGGTAGAGAATTAGAAAAATATTTTTTTAAAAAATTTATAAAAAATTTTATTTATTTTATATTTATTTCATTGCTAATAGTTTTTTTAGTTGAATTTGTAGAATTACTTAGAAGAACATCAGAAAATCCTAATATTACATCAATTTTTTATGTACTTTATTTAGCTTTTTTAAAAATAACAGAAAGTATAGCTTTTATAATACCAATTAGTATTTTTGTAACAACAATGATAACTTGTCGTTCTTTTAACAAATATAGAGAAATGGTTATAATCCAAAATGCTGGCTTACATTCTTTTAGAATTCTATATCCATTCATTGTTTTTACAATATTTTTCTGTGTAATTTATTTTATTTTTTTAAATCCTTTTTTTTCACACGCAACTAATACATATCAAAAAATTGAACAAGAAGTATTTAGAGGCAAGTTAAGTAAAGCTTCAATTAGTAAATCTGGTATTTGGTTAAGACAAGGGTCTGAAAATAATAAAATTGTAATAAGAGCAGCAAATTTTTTACCAAAAAAAAGTTTATTTAAAGATACAACTTTCTATATTTATACAAAAAAAAATAATTTTATAGAAAGAATAGATGGGGAAAATGCTAAACTTGAAGAAGATTTTTGGATTATAAAAAATGCTACAATCAATAAACCAAATAAACAAGTAGTAAAAATAGATCAATATACTCTAAAAACGAATTTATCAATTAAAAAAATTGAGAATAGTTTTTTAGATCCTCAAAGTCTATCCATTTGGAAAATTCCAGATTTTATATCTTTACTTAAAGAGTCGGGTTTTTCAGCCACCAAGCATCGGATGTATCTTTATAAAACAACTTTTTTACCTTTATATTTAATTGGTTTGATACTTATTGCTGGCTCTTTTACAATTAAATTTACAAAAACTAAAGCAAGAACCTTCTTTTTAATATTAACTGGGGCTGTAACTGGTTTCTTGATTCATGTACTATCAGAAACCATATATTCACTTGGGATTGCTAATAAGCTACCTACGTGGCTTGCATCTTTATCGCCATCTATTATAACTATTATGATAGGGGGTTATTTTATAATCCATTTTGAAAAAACAAATTAAAAATGAAAAAAATAATTTTATTACTATTTTCTATAATTTTTTTATTTAATAAAAATCTTTTGTCAAAAGATAATGCGCCTTTTATTCTAAATGCACAAAAAATAGTAAATAATCATAATGAATCAAAAGTAATAGCTACAGGTGATGTTGAAGTTATTCAAGGAAAAGAGGTACTTAGAGCTGACTATTTAGAATTTGATAAAATAAAAAATAAAGCATACGTAAAAGGAAATGTTAGTATTTTAGATGAAGATGGTGTTGTTTATTTTGCAGATTATGCTGAAGTTGATAAAGGCTTTAAAAATGGTCTTACAAAAAATATCTCTATACTTTTTCCTGATAATTCTAAAGTGGCCGCAGCATCAGGTAAAAGATTTAAAGGGACAATTTCTAGGTTAAAAAAAGCTTTGTACACGGCATGTAATTGTGATGATCCAAATAAAAAACCAACTTGGCAAATTAAAGCATCTGAAGTTGTTCATGATTCAAAAAGAAAAAAAATAAGCTATAAAAATGCTTTTCTTGAATTCCTTGGGTTTCCTGTAGCATATACACCGTATTACTCACATCCAGATCCAAGTGTGAAAAGACAAAGTGGTTTTTTATTTCCAAGTTATACATCAAATTCAGAATTAGGTACAATTATTAGCACTCCTTATTACTATGCTCTTTCTCCCTATAAAGATCTTACAATAGAACCAAAGTATATCAGTAATCAAAGACCTTTGATGTATGCTGAATACAGACAAAGGTTTCGTAATGGAGAATTAAATATAGAAAGCAGTTTTACTAATGCAGATAGAAGAACAAGAGTTAAAACATATTCTAATAAAAATAGAGGGCATCTTTTTATTGATGGAAAATTTGATCATAATGATTTTTGGAGATACGGGTTTAATATAAAACGTACTACAGATGATACTTATTTGGCAAGATATATGTTTGAAGGAGCTAGCGATAGGCTTCAATCAGACTTTTTTATAGAAGGATTTGATGATGAAAATTATTTCTATGCTACTGGAATAGCAACACAAGTTCAATCAAGTACTTATCAAAGTAATAAAACACCACTTATTTTGCCATCAATTAATTATAATTATCAAGGTAGCAAAAAAACTAAAATAGGTTTTGTCGATTTTAATGCAAACTTTTTATCTTTAACACGTCGTCAAGGTTCTGATTTAAGAAAAATTACTTTACAACCAATTATTACATATCCATTCCAAGACAATCTTGGAAATAGATTTAAATTTCAAGCTAAAACAACTGTATCTTCATACATGTTAAGCCATGTGCAAAGGACTAATAAAAATGATTTTAAAGGAATGAAAAATAGAATACATCCTGAATTGCTTTTTGGATGGGATCTTCCTTTACAAAAAAAACAAAATAACTCAATATTTTTTTTAAAACCACAAGCTGCATTAATTTTAGCACCAAATAGAGGAGGAGATGAAGATATACCTAATGAAGATAGTGATAGTTTTGAATTTGGTGAAACCCATTTATTTAATTCAAGTTTATATCCAGGAGATGATAAGTTAGAAAAATCAAACCAAAGAATAGATTATGGTTTAAATTTTTCTATTAAATCCCAGGAAAAAAATCTTAGTTCTGATTTTTTTATAGGGCAAAGCTTTAGATTTAGAAAAAATCATAATTTTGGTTCTAAATCAGGATTAGATGATCAATTATCTGATTTGATAGGAAGAATAGGATTTGGATTCGGAAAAAATCTTAATTTATCATACAGGTTTTTAATTAACAAAGACTCATTGTTTACAAGTAGAAGAGATCAATTTACTGTTTCAACAAAAATTTATAATACTGATGTAGCTATAAATTATATCTATTTGGAACCTACTACAGGAATTTCAGATGAAAGAGAGGAATTTAACATTTCACTCAACCATACTTTTAATGATAATTATTCTTTAAGATATTCAATAAAAGAAGATTTAACGAGTACAGGAGGAATGCTAGGACAAAAATTAGCATTAACATTTAATAACGAGTGTCTTACTACTGTAATAGGTTTAAATAGATCATATTATTTGGATAGAGAAATTAAACCAAACGATACATTTATGATCACTTTTATTTTTAAAACACTTGGATCTATTGCCACTGGAAGAAATATTTCTAATTAATAAATTTAGTAAATAAAAAAATTAAATGAATCTGATAAAAAAAATATTTAATAAATTTTTTTTATTAAAATTTTTTTTTACCATTATTGTTTTTACTAAATTAGTTTTAGCAAATAATACAAATGAAACTAATGTGTCAATTTTAGAAAGACTCCCTACTAGTATTTTTGCAACAGTAAATAATGATCCAATATCTATATATGATTTAATACAAAGATCTAATTTATTTAGTATTTCAGCTAAAATTCCTATTAATGAAGAATTTGAAACTAAGATTTTACCAGATTTAATATCAGGCTACATAGATCAAATGATACAAATGCAAGAACTGACAAAAGAAAATGTATTAGTTAATGATAAACAAGTGGAAGATATTGTTTCTAAAATTGAACAAGATAATGGTTTTAAAAAAGGAGAATTTAAAAATTTTTTAAAAGAAAATAAAACTGAAATATCTATTTTAGAAAAACAAGTATACGTTTCTATTGGATGGAAACAATTAGTAGCAAACAAATACAGAAATCAAGTAATGATTCAAGATTCAGAGATTGATACAATACATAATAAATTAAAATCTAATATTGGAAAAGAAGAATTCTTTATTGAACAAATATTTATTTCATTTGAAAATAAGAATGAAAATGAAGTATTAAATAAAATTAATAATCTTTATAAACAAATACTTGGTGGAGGTGATTTTGTATCAATAGCAACACAATTTTCAGATAAGTTTGGTGGAAAAACTGGAAATATGGGATGGATGCCAGAAGTTGATTTAGATTCAAAAATTTTAAATGAAATAAAAAAATTAGAAATTAATAAAACATCAAAACCATTAAAAGGAGAAAATGGATATTTTATAATAAGAGTTCTTAGTAAAAGAACAATTGGAGAAGAAATAATCAGTCAAGTATCATTGTTTAGATTTAAACTTATCGAAACTAATGAAGAAACAAATTCATTAATAAATAAAATTAAAAATTGTAATGAATTAAAAAACTTTTCTAAAAAGTATGCTACTGAGGATTCTGGGTCTTTAGGAAATGTAAATTATGCTGAATTATCTAATAATTTAAAAGCTACAATAAAAAAAATGGAAAAAAATCAAATTAGTCCTCCTTTAAAATTTGGTTCAGAAGAATTTCAAATAATGACATGTGATATAAAAAAAATAAAACCTATTATACCTAGTAAATTTAAAATTAGAGATCTATTAACAAATAAAAAACTTGATACAATTGCCAGGCAATATATGTCAGAATTACGATCAAAAGCAGTAATAGATATTAGAATTTAAAAAATGAAAAAAAAAATTATTACAGGAATAACGATGGGTGAACCTGCAAGTATTTCATCAGAGATTACATTAAAAACTTGGATAAATCATAGAAAGAAGTTAGATCCTTTTATTTTTTTTGGTGATCCTACTCATTTATTACAAACTTGTACAAAACTTAAATTTAAAGTCCCTATAAAAATAATTAACGAAATTAATGAATGTTTTAAAATTTTTAATAATTATTTACCAGTTTATAAAGTAAAACTAAATCAGAATATAAAATTTGGTTCTCCATCAATAAAAAATGCAGACAAAATATTAAATTCAATTAAACAAGTTGTTAAATTTGCTTTTAGAAAAAAAATATCTTCTATTGTAACAAATCCTATAGAAAAAAATGTCATAAAAAAAAAAGAAAGAAATTTTACTGGTCACACTTTCTATATTGCAAAATTATTAGATGTAAAAAAACCAATTATGCTGTTAACGTCACCTAAAATAAGCGTTGTTCCAATAACACAACATTTATCTTTGAAAAAAGCATTAAAATCTATAAATAAAAATATAATAGTATCCACAACTAAAATAACTGATAAATATTTTAAGATTTTTTTTGGAAAAAAAGTTCCAAAAATTGCTATTGCTAGTTTAAACCCACATGCTGGTGAAGGAGGAATTTTTGGAAACGAAGAAAAAAAAATCATTATACCCGCAATTAAAACAATTAGAAAAAAAAATATTAATGTTTTTGGTCCTTACCCTGCAGATACTATTTTTATTAAAGAATTTTCGAGAAGATTTGATGTAATTATTTGTATGTATCACGATCAAGCAACTATACCATTAAAAACTATAGATTTTGAAAATGGTGTTAATGTAACACTAGGCTTGCCAATTATAAGAACTTCCCCCGACCATGGAACAGCTCTAGATATAGCTGGTAAAGGAATAGCATCTGAGAAAAGTTTGTATGCTTCAATTAAAATGTCTCAAAACATTGCAAAAAAAAGAAAATTGTGGATACAGTAAAACAAATTATAGATAAATTTAATTTAATTTCAAAAAAATCTCTTGGTCAAAATTTTATACTAGATGAGAATATAACTGACAAAATTGTAAGAACATCCGATGTTAAAAATCATATTGTGCTTGAAATAGGTCCTGGTCCAGGTTGTTTGACTAGATCATTAATAAAAGCTGGAGTAAAAAATATTATTGCTGTAGAGAAAGACTTAAAATGTGTAAAAATTATAAATTATCAAAAAAAACTATTTTTGAATAAAGTAATTTTAATAGAAGGTGATTTTTTAAAAGATCATATTTTCAAAAAAATAGTAAGAGAATTCAAAAAAAATAAAAAAAAAGTTGTAGTTTTTTCAAATCTACCTTATAAAACCGCAATACCTATATTGGCAAAAATTTTTAGAAATAGAAATTACTTTCAAAAATTAATTTTAATGTTTCAAAAAGAACAAGCAGAAAGAATAATGGCAAAAAATAATACAAAAAGTTATGGTAGGATTTCTGTAACATCCCAGTGGTTATGTAATATTAAAAAAAAAATGCATCTATCACCAAACTATTTTTTTCCTAAACCAAAAATAGATTCTTCGATTTTAGAATTTAAATTTAAAAAAAAAATTAAAAAAGTAGATAATGAAAACTTACTATCAGACTTAATAAAAAAATGTTTTAGTCAAAGAAGAAAAACTATTAAAAATAATTTAAAAAAAACAATAAATTTTTCAGACGAAGTATTTCTAAACTGTGGAATTAATTCAAAAAAAAGACCTGAGGAGCTAGATTTTATAGATTTTATTAATTTATCAAATTTTTTAAGTAAACATAAAAAAAAATTATAAAGATCTTATTTTTTTAAGAATTAAATTTTTTTTTTGAATGGCAATTCTTTTAGCCTCATAAATAGCTTTAATTTTTTGTTTAGTTAAACTTTTTACTGGAACAAAATTTTCATATCTTTCTGCTTCAATAATATTTTTAATTTTTTTTACAGTATCTGATAAATTTTTATTTATTAAAACATATTTATAATCTTTCCAATGACTTAACTCCATTTTATAAAATGATAGTCGTTGCTTAACTATATGATCAGGGTCCTGAGCTCTTTTTTTTAATCTTTTAATTAATTCTTTTTTTGATGGAGGTAATATAAAAATACTAACAACATTTTTACCTAGTTTTTTTTTTATTTTTCTAGATCCTTGCCAATCAATATCAAATAAAACATCTTTTCCTTTATTATTAATTTTTTCTACTTTTATTAAAGATGTACCGTAATAATTATTAAATACTTTTGCCCATTCTATAAAATATTTTTTTTTCTTTAATTTCTCAAATTCTTCTTCTGAAACAAAATTATAATCTTTATTATTCTTTTCTAATGGTCTTTTTTTTCTAGTTGTATAAGAAATAGATAACTCAATATTTTTATTATTTTTTAGAAGTTTTTTTGCCAAAGTTGTTTTACCAGCGCCAGAAGGAGAGGATAAAATAATAAATAAACCTTGTTTTTTAGTTTTCATATTTTTCCATACTAAATTCTTTAAACTTCTTAACATTTTCTATATGTTTCTGGTAATTTGATGAAAAATTATGACCTCCTTCACCATCCGCAACAAAATATAATAAATCTCCTTTACTAGGATTTGTTGCTGCAATAATAGACTCTTTTCCTGGATTACATATTGGCCCCTTTGGAAGACCATGAATTAAATAAGTATTAAAGCTTGATTTATGATTAAGATCATTTTTTGTTAATTCTTTTTTTTTTATTCCTGATTCATTTTCTATACCATAAATCACAGTTGGATCTGATTGTAATTTCATGCGAAGTCTTAATCTATTTAAAAAAACTTGCGCTATTCTTGATTTTTCATAATTTAACGATGTCTCTTTCTCTATTATTGATGCAAGAACTAATACATCATTATAGTTATTAAGTTCTAAATCTTTATCTCTACTTTGCCAAGCTTCTATAAGTGTTGATTTCATTCTTTTTTTCATATTATTTATGATTATATTTGAATTTGTTCCGTAAACATAAAAATAAGTGCTCGGAAACAACGCGCCCTCTTCAACTATTTGTTTAGATTCCTCTTGGTTTAAAAAAATACCATCTGTTTTTTTTATAATATCAATAATTTGATTTGAAGTTAACCCTTCAGGAATTGTTATTTTTCTTTGAAATGCATCGCCTATTTTAATTTTTTTTATTATTTGAAAAATATTATTATTATAAAATTTGTATTCACCTGCTTTCAATACTTTTTCAGCTAAAATTAAACGAACTGTTAATTTAAAAAAAAATTTATTATTAATTATTTTTTCTTTATATAAATTTTCTGTTATATCACTTAAGGTTTGGTTGCGTTTAATAAAAAAAGTATGCGTATATTGATATTTTGTAAATACTAAATCAAAGAGTAATAAAAAAATTAAAAAAAAATATAAAAAAAAAATATATATATTTTTTTTTATTGAATACATGTTTTTCATTTTTTTTAAATTGATTTAAAGATTAAAGATGCATTTGTTCCACCAAACCCAAAAGAATTTGTTAATACACAATTTACTTTTTGATCTACAGAATTTAAAGGTATTAAGTCCAAACCTTCAGCCTCAGGCATAGGTGATATTAAATTTAAAGTCGGAGGTAGTTTCCCGTCCTTTATTGAAAGTATGGAATATATTGATTCAACGCTTCCAGATGCACCGAGCAAATGTCCTATAGAAGATTTTGTAGATGACATTTTTATTTTATTTAAATTTTTAGAAAAAACTTTTTTTATACTTTTTATTTCAATTTTATCACCTACCGGTGTTGAAGTGCCATGAGCATTAATATAATTTATATCTTCGGGATTTTTTTTTGCGTCATTTAATGCTGATATTACACATCTTTCCGCTCCATTACCATCTTCAGGAGGTGAGGTTATATGATGCGCGTCTCCACTTGACCCATAACCTATTATTTCACATAAAATATTAGCATTTCTTTTTTTTGCATGTTCATATTCTTCTAGAATTAAGATACCTGCTCCATCACCCATAACAAATCCATCTCTATCTTTATCAAAAGGTCTGGAGGCATCTTTTGGATCATTATTAAATTTTGTAGATAAAGCTCTTAGAGCACAAAAACCAGCAATACCAATTCTACAAATTGCTGCCTCTGCACCTCCAGCAACCATTACATCTGCTTTGTTTAATTGAATTATTCTAAATGAATCGCCAATAGCGTGTGCCCCGGAGGCACATGCTGTAACTGTAGAGTGATTAGGTCCTTTAAAATTATATTTAATTGAAACTTGCCCAGAAGCTAAATTTATTAGACTAGAAGGAATAAAAAAAGGACTTATTTTTCTTGCACCACTTTTTTCTAATAAAATAGAATTATCATATATAGTTGAAAGACCTCCAATACCAGATCCTATAATTACTCCCGATCTAGATGCTTTATTATCATCATTTGTAACCCAACCTGAGTTTTTGATTGCTTCTCCAGCTGCTATTAATGAATAAAGTATAAATCTATCCATTTTTCTTTTTTCTTTATCACTGAAATTATTATCAATTAACTCATCTGAAATTGTTCCACCAACTTTAGATGGTAAATCGTCTATTTTGAAAGAATCAATTAATTTGATGCCTGACGTGCTAGAAATTAAATTTTTCCAATTGTCATTAACTCCACAACCAATTGCGGTTATCATCCCCATTCCGGTTACGACAACTCTTCTCATATTATTAATTAGGTTTTACTTTTAATAAGTTCTATAGCGTCTTTAACTGTAACAATTTTTTCAGCAGCCTCGTCTGGTATCTCACATTTAAACTCTTCTTCAAAAGCCATAACAAGTTCAACTTGATCGAGGCTATCAGCTCCTAAATCTTCAATAAACTTTGCATTTTCTGTAACTTTCTCATCCTTTACTCCAAGATGATTAGTAATAACTTTTTTTATTCTATCAACAACTTCATCAGACATTCTATAACCCCTTAAAAAAAATATTTATAAACTATAATAATTAAACCATTAACATTCCACCATTAATATTAACAGTAGAACCTGTTATAAAAGATGCTTTTTCATCTGTCAAAAATGCAACGCAATTGGCAATATCATTTGGTTTACCAATGTTACCTACAGGTATTTTTTTTAACATAATTTCTTTTTGCTCATTAGATAAAACTTCTGTCATTGGGCTTTCAATAAAACCGGGTGCAATACAATTAACTGTTATTCCTCTTGAAGCAAATTCTAATGCTAAAGATTTATGTAGTGCAATCATTCCTGCTTTTGAAGCAGCATAATTGGCTTGTCCAGCATTACCACCTATTCCAATAATAGAACTTATGCCTATAATTCTTCCCCATTTTTGTTTCATCATAGATTTTATTACTAATTGAGATAATTTAAAAGTTGCTGAGAGATTTATATTTATCACTTCGTCCCATTGTTCTTTAGTCATCCTTATGCTTAAAGCGTCTTTATTGGTTCCTGCGTTATTAATTAAAATATCAATTGACTTAAATTTTTTAATTGATTGATCATATAGATCTTCAATTTCTTTATCTTTTGAAAGATCAGCAATCAAATTTAAACTTTTTGGTCCTAATTCTTTTCTTAAATCATCAATTTTTTTTTTATTTGTGCCAGTTATTATTACGTTAGCACCTAATAACAAAAGTTTTTTTGCAATAGACCCCCCAATTGCACCGGAGGCACCTGTTACTAAAGCAGTTTTATTTTTTAAACTTAAATCAGCCATAAATTATTATTTTAGATTATCCATATCCTCTGGATTTTGTATAGAAAAACATTCAATATTTTTTGTTATTCTTTTAATTAACCCAGACAAAACATTGCCTGGTCCAACCTCAAAAATTCTTTTTACACCTTTATTTTCCATAAATAAAATTGTTTCTCTCCATTTTACAGTCATAGTAATTTGTTGCGACAATAATGACTTAAATTCTAAACCATTAATACAGGGAATAGCTTTAACATTAGAAACTATTGGTACTTTAAATTGATTAAATGATATTTTGTTTATCTCTGTATTCATTTTTGTAGCCGCATCACTCATTAGCTTGCAGTGAAATGGTGCACTTACTTTTAAATCAATTGTTAATTTGGCTCCACATTTTTTTGCAATAGATTTAAATGAATCAACTGCTTCTTTATGGCCGCTAATAACAACTTGTCCTTCTGAATTGTCATTTGCTATCTCACATACTCCTTCTTCTTTAATATCTTTAAGTATTTTTTCAACTTCACTTATTTTCAATCCTATAATTGCAGCCATTTTACCTCTTCCAGTTTTGTCAGACTTACTCATCAAAATTCCTCTATGTTTAACTAATTTTAATACAGACTGAAAATCTAAAGCCTCTGAGGCATAAAGAGCAGTATACTCACCTAAAGAATGTCCTGCTAAAAATTTGCAAAAATTATTTAAATCAATTTTTTTCTGAGATTTTATTACCTCTAATAATGCAATACTTGATACCAATATTGCTGGTTGCGCATTGTTTGTTTTTGTTAAATCTTCCTCTGGTCCCTGAAAAATTATATTTGATAAAGGTTCATTTAATATTTTATCTGCTTCATTAAAAACTCTTTTTGCTTCATCAAAATTTTCATACCAATTTTTACACATTCCTACATACTGTGAACCTTGGCCTGGAAAAACTATTGAATTCATAAATATAAAAAAAAAAAAAATAGTTTATGTTGATGTTTAAACTATTTTGGAGTAAAAAAACCTTATTTTTAAAATATATATTATAAAAAAATTATGTCATTATATGAATTAGTTTTTATTGCCAGGCAAGAAGTTTCGCCTGTTCGTGCTAAAGAATTGGCAAAAAAAGTAAATGATTTTATAACATCCAAAGGTGGTAAAATACAAAAAGAGGAATATTGGGGTTTTAAAAATCTTGCTTATGAAATAAAAAAAAGTAGAAAGGGGCATTATATTTTTTTTATACTAAGTGCTTCAGAAACAATAATTCATGAATTAGGTTCACAAATTAAATTAACACAAGACATAATAAGACATTTGTTTATAAAAATTAAAAAAAAAGATTTTGATAAAAACCCTACAGAAATGCTTAAAGAAAATCAATATGGAGATAAATAGTGAGTGAACTAATAAAAAAAGATCTAAAAACAGATAAAAGACCATATAATTTTAAAAAAAGATCTTGTCCATTGTCTGGTGCTGGGGCACCTAAGGTTGATTATAAAAATATAAATCTTTTAAAAAAATTTATATCTGAAAAAGGAAAAATGCTACCTAGTAGAATAACTTCTGTTTCCACAAAAAAACAACGTGAACTATCTAAGGCTGTTAAAAGAGCAAGATTTTTGGCCCTTATACCTTATAAATAATTAATATGGAAGTAATTTTAATTGAAAATATAGAAAAATTAGGAAAAGTAGGTGATGTTGTTAAAGTTAAAGATGGATACGCCAGAAACTACCTTATTCCCAAAAAGAAAGTTCTCCGCGCCAGTAAAGAAAATTTAAAAGTTTTTGAAGAAAAAAAATCTGTTATTGAATCTGAAGAAAAAAAAAGAAAAATAAAGTCAGAAGAAATTGCAAAAAAAATTAAAGATCTAGAAGTAATAATTATAAGAAATGCTGCAGAAAATGGTCAATTGTATGGTTCAGTTACATCTAAAGACATTGTTAAAGAAATTGTATTACTTAATAAAATTGAGTTTCTAAATGAACAAATTAATTTAAAAAAAACTTTAAAATCTATAGGAGTATATGATGTTGAAATTTCTGTTTATACTGATTTAAAAATAAAAATTTTAGTAAGTGTTGCAAAAACAAAAGAATTAGGATTAGAACAGATAAAAGAATTTAAAAATCCAAAAAAAATAAAAAAAATTCAGAAAAAAGAAGGTACGGCTAATAAAAAAAATGAAACTGAAGATAATACTGAACTTAATACAAAAGATTTAATTAGTGAAATAGAAAAAAAAGAAGAAATTAAACCTAAAAAAGAAATAAATAAAATACCAACTAAAAAAAAAGAGAAAACTAAATTAAAAAAGAAAGAAACTGTTACGAAACCAGCGAAAACTAAGAAGAAAAAAACAAAAAAAGTGAAAAAAAAAGATAAATAGTAATTTATCCACAGATTTCTCATTTTATCCCTGTCTTTCACAGGGCTAGCTAAAGAAAAAAAAAAAATTTATGCTATTATTAGTTTTCTCGAGATTAATAAAGGTGTGTATGACTTCAGAAATTAAAAAATTTAAAGAAAATGAAAAAGATTTAAGAATTCTGCCAATGAATATAGAGGCGGAACAAGCTCTTCTTGCTGCTCTTTTAACCAGCAATTCAGTCTACGAAAGAATATCTGACTTTTTAAGACCAGAGCACTTTTACGATGATATAAATGGTAAAATATTTGAGGCAATAGCTAAATTACTTGAAAATAATCAATTAGCTGATCCTTTAACTCTAAAAAATTATTTTTTACAAAAAGATCAAATGGAATTAATTGGTGGAGATAGATATTTGATAGAACTTGCTAAAAACTCAACAATTTTATCTAACACTACAACATATGGAAAATTAATTTATGATTTATATCAAAGAAGAGAAATTCTAAAAATTTCAGATGAAATAACAAATGAAGCAAATTCTTTTGATTTGGAAACTCACGCATCTGATATTATTGAAAAAGCTGAAGTTAAATTATATAATTTATCTTCAACAGGTGAAGTAAATCAAGATTTTAAAAAATTTGATAAATCATTAACTGATGCTATCAATAGCGCTGAAGCTGCATTTAAAAGAGATGGACAACTCTCAGGAATTCCAACAGGATTTACAGATTTAGATCAATTGCTCGGAGGTTTTCATAAAACTGATTTACTTATACTTGCTGGAAGACCTTCAATGGGTAAAACAGCTTTAGCAACAAACATTGCTTTTAAAATGGTAAATGCAAGATCTATGGATGATGAAAATAAAAAAAATGTTGTTGGTTTTTTTTCTTTAGAAATGTCGGCAGAGCAACTTGCAACTAGAATACTTGCAGAAGATTCTTCTATTTCATCAGAAAAAATAAGAAGAGGACAATTAAATTCTAATGATTTACAAAAAATTGTTAAATCAAGCCAAACTTTAGGTGATTTATCTTTATACATTGATGATAGCCCAAATTTATCTATTTCTGCTTTAAGAACAAGGGCAAGAAGATTGAAAAGAAAACACGGTTTAGATGCAATCATAATAGATTACCTTCAACTTATTAAACCATCTTTAACAAGGCCTGATAATCGAGTTTTAGAAATTGCAGAAATGACTAGAAATTTAAAAGCTCTAGCAAAAGAATTAGATATGCCTGTGTTATGTTTATCACAGTTATCTAGACAAGTTGAGCAAAGAGATGATAAAAGACCACAATTATCGGATTTAAGAGAATCTGGAGCTATTGAACAAGACGCTGATGTGGTTATGTTCATTTATAGAGAAGAATATTACACTGAAAGAAAAGAACCATCTCCAGGCACTGAAGACTATCAAAAATGGCAAGAAAAAATGGGCAAAATTCATAATGTTTCAGAAGTCTTGGTTGCTAAACAAAGACATGGACCAATTGGAAAGGTTAATCTTCATTTTGAAGGTGCAACCACAAAATTTAGCAATCTATCTAAAAATCAATCTATAGCTAATAAAGAATAAAAAATTCTATATTGTTTAAATATTAAATTCCTTTAATTTAAAAAAAGAATGTCATCAATAATAAATAAGGTTTATCGAAATTTAGTTATTCGTTACCCAATAGGAATTATTGTTATTTTAGTTTTAATTCTTGGTTTTTTTTCAATACACGCAAAAAACTTTGAACTAGATGCATCAGCAGACTCTTTAATCTTAGAAGATGATAAAGATCTTAAAATTTTTCGTAAAATTACAAATCGATATGATACAAAAGATTTTGTAATTATTACCTACAAACCAAATGAAGATTTATTCTCAGAAAATTCATTTAAAAATATTAAAAATTTAAAAACTAGTCTTGAAAATTTAGAAAATGTTCATGAAGTAATTACTTTGATTGATTTACCCTTATTAAAAGCTGCAAATGTTCCATTAAAAAAACTAAATAAAGATAAAATAAAAAGAATTACTGACGTAGGAGTTGATATTAATCTTGCAAAAAAAGAAATTGTAGAAAGTCCGATATTTAAGAATCTAATTGTAAGTGAAGATGGACAGTTAACTTCATTAATTGTGAATCTTAAAAGAGATGAACAATTTATTGAATTGCTTAGAAAAAGAAATGATTTACGAGCTAAAGAAAAATTAAAAGCTGAAGAAGAAGAAGAGCTTAAAGAAATTCTTTTAGATTATGACAAAAAAAAATCAAACCTAAAAAAAATTAATCACGAAAATATAGATGCAATAAGAAAAGTTATTAAAGAATTTTCTAGTACTGGAGAAATTCACTTAGGCGGCGTGCCAATGATTGCTAATGATATGATTGAATTTATAAAAAGTGACTTAATCAATTTTGGTATAGGTGTATTTTTATTTATTGTTATCACCCTTGTAATAGTTTTTAGGGAAATTAGATGGGTCACTATTCCTTTATTAAATTGTTTTTACGCTGTATTTATTATGGTAGGAGTTCTTGGTTTTGTAAATTGGGACGTGACTGTAATATCGTCTAATTTTATTTCTTTAATGTTAATTTTAACAATAGCCATGAATGTTCACCTGGCTGTCCGATATAAACAACTTTGTAGTGAAATGAAAAACAGCGATCAAAAAGAAATTGTTTTTTTAACAACACAAAAGATGGTTTGGCCATGCTTATATACAGCGCTAACAACAATTTGTGCTTTTACATCTCTAGTATTCAGCGGAATAAAACCTGTAATTGATTTTGGCTGGATGATGACCATTGGTTTAAGTGTAACTTTTTTAACTTCTTTTATATTATTTCCATCTATACTTTTATTATTAGAAAAAAAAGAAGGTTCATTTAATGATGAAGGGCAATCTCGCTTTACTGAAGCATTAGCTTATTTAGCTAAAAATCACGGTAATAAGATTTTATTACTCTCAGGATTATTAATAGTAATTACTGTTATTGGAATTACAAAACTAAAAGTTGAAAATAGTTTTATAAATTATTTTAAAGAAAAAACAGAAATCTACCAAGGAATGAAGCTTATAGATGAAAAACTTGGTGGCACTACTCCAATGGATGTAGTTATAAATTTTAAAAAAGAAAAAGTTGAGATTGATGAGGATATTGGATTATCTGATGACTCTGAGTTGGGTTTAGAAGATGACTTTTTTGATTTAGGATCTGAAACTGAAATAAATGTGGAAGATTATTGGTTTACATCAACTAAAATTAAACAAATTGAAAAAGTTCATGATTATTTGGAAAGTCTTCCGGAAGTTGGAAAAGTTTTATCTTTAACTTCTTTAATCAGAGTAGCTGAAGATTTAAATGAAGGGAAAGAATTTGATCCTTTCGAGCTGAATGTCATTTATAAAAAACTTCCTGAAAAATTAAAAACAAATGTTGTTGATCCATACATTTCAATAGAAAATGATGAAGCTAGAATTAATTTAAGGATTTTAGACTCATCAAAAGATTTAAGAAGAAAAGAATTGATTGAAAGAATAAATAATGATTTCAAAAATAAGTTAGATTTAAAAGAAGATCAATTCCAAATTGCAGGTGTCTTAGTTTTGTACAATAATATGTTACAAAGCTTGTTTGACTCCCAAATTAAAACACTAGTATTTGTCATGTTAGGTATAGCAATTATGTTTATCATTTTATTTAGATCGATAACATTATCTGTAATTGGTATTATTCCAAATTTCATAGCTGCGGTATCTATTTTAGGAATTATGGGTTTATTAAAGCTTCCGCTTGATATGATGACTATTACAATTGCTTCTATTACAATTGGGATTGCAGTGGATAACAGTATTCATTATATTTATCGTTTTAGAGAAGAATTTAAAAAAATTAATGACTACGAAAAAACAATTGATTTATGTCACATGAGTGTTGGTAGAGCAATTTTTAATACTTCAGTTACAATTATTTTTGGATTTTCTATCTTGGTATTATCTAATTTTATTCCAACAATTTATTTCGGATTGTTCACTGGCTTAGCAATGTTGATTGCAATGCTAGCTGTTTTAACTCTTTTACCAAAATTAATATTAATAATTAAACCATTTAAATAATTTTAATGGCTATTTTTGATTTTATTTTTTTTACTTTAACAATTTTTTCATCTTTTTTAGGTTTATCAAGAGGATTTATAAAAGAGTTTTTATCTTTAATTAAATGGCTATCATCCTTGTATATTGCTTTTATATCTTTTGAAAAAACAAAGATTATATTATCTAATTTTTTAAAAGATTCTGAAATTCTTGATTTAATAGCTGCTACAAGCGCTTTTTTAATAACTTTTTTAATCCTAACTTTCATATTTAATTTTTTATCTAAATTTTTATCTTTAAAAAGTATTGGTTTTATTGATAAATTTTTAGGTTTTTTATTTGGTTTCCTTAGAATGATATTAATATTTTCTTTATTATTTATTATCTACACAGATATCTTTTACAATCAGGGAAAACCTGGATGGTTTAATGATTCTTATTCAATTAAATACATTGAAAAAATATCAATTTACTTTAAAAAAAAAATTTTAGAATTTAATTTAAACAATGATATGATTACTTGAAACTTGTGAAATATCATACAAATTATAGTATAGCTCTATAAAATAAATTTATGTGCGGAATCTTTGGTATATTCGATCATAACGATGCAGCTACAATAACTGCCCTTGGACTACACTCACTTCAACATAGAGGTCAAGAAGCGTGTGGAATAGTAACGCATAATGAAAATAATTTTTACTCTGAAAAAAGATTAGGTTTGGTAGGAGATAATTTTACAAAGAAAGATGTTATAAATAAATTACCCGGTAAATATGCTATTGGCCATAATAGATATGCAACTTCTGGAAAAACTTTTTTAAGAAATGTACAACCTTTTTTTGCTGATCTAGCAGGTGGAGGGTTGTCTATTGCGCATAATGGAAATTTAACTAACAGTTTATCGTTAAGACATAAGTTGGTAGATAAAGGTGCAATTTTTCAAAGCACTTCTGATACAGAAATAATAATTCAACTTATTGCTAGATCAAGAAGAACAAATTTTGTAGATAAGCTTATTGATGCATTATTTCAAATCCAAGGAGGTTATTCTTTAGTTGTAATGACTGGAAAAAAATTAATAGGAGTTCGCGATCCATTTGGAATAAGGCCGTTAGTTTTAGGTGATTTAGATGGTTCTCCAATACTAACATCTGAAACATGCTCTTTAGACATAATTGGTGCAAAATTTATAAGAGAAATAGAAAATGGTGAAATAGTAATAATTACAGATAATAAAATTAAAAGTATAAAACCTTTTCCTGAAATAAAATGTAGACCAGATATATTTGAGTATATTTATTTTTCTAGACCTGACAGTGAACTAGGAGGAAAAAGCATATATCAATGTAGAAAGAATTTCGGTATTGAGCTTGCAACAGAGTCTAAAACTAAAGCTGATATTGTTACTGCTGTACCAGATTCTGGAATGCCAGCTGCTATAGGATTTGCTGAACAATCTAAAATACCATTTGAATTAGGATTAATAAGAAATCATTATGTTGGAAGAACTTTTATTGAACCAGCACAACAAGTTAGGCAATTTGGAGTTAGATTAAAGCATAATGCAAATCATAATTGTATAAGAGGTAAAAAAATTATTCTTATAGATGATTCAATAGTAAGAGGAACGACTTGTTTAAAAATAGTACAAATGCTTAATAATGCAGGAGCAAAAGAAATACATATGAAAATTGGAAGTCCTCCGATTATTCATCCTGATTGCTATGGTGTAGATACTCCAAAACAAGATGAGCTATTAGCTGCAGTAAAAAAAAATATTAAAGATATGGCAAAATTTATCGGAGTTAAATCGTTAAGTTTTTTATCTGTTGAAGGACTGTATAGAGCTATGGGATGTAAAAAAAGAAATGAAGATACACCTCAATTCACTGATCATTGTTTTACTGGAGATTACCCTGTTGTCCCAATTGATAAAGCTTTAGATAAATCAAAATTTGATCAACTATCATTCTTAAGTAACGTAAATATTTAGAAAAAAAAGGAATTATTTTTTTTTTTCTTGAAAAGGATTGTTGCTAGCCAAAAATTTCAAAAAAATCGGTATGTTATCTATTTTATAGCTTGATTTAAGTTTCTTTTCTAAAAAACGTTTATAAGAAGTTTTTATTTTATTTGGATGATTTGAAAAAATTTTAAATGTTGGTGGGTTTGTATCTGTTTGTACTATATATTTAAATTTTATTTCTTTTCCTCTTATTTTTATTGGTGGATTATATTTTATAACTTCTCTAAGCCATTTGTTTAAATTTGAAGTTGACATAGTACTTTTAAGTAATTTTTTTATTTCAACAGAATATTTAAATATTTTTGTAAAATTTTCATCTCTAAGTGCTGAAATAAATAAAAGATTCTCTTTTTTAAATTGAGGTAGGGAATTCTTAAAAAATTCTTCTATTTCTTTTTTCTTATTTTTTTTATTTTTAATTAAATCCCATTTATTAATAATAATTATTAATCCTTTACCAACTTTAAGAGTGTGTGATGCTAATTTTTTATGTATTTTATCTAATTTATCAATCGTAGAATCTAAAATTAAAATAATTATTTTTGAAAATCTAGTAGCTTTTATTAAAAGATTAAAATTAAAATTTTTTTTTCTATATACTCCAGCTGTATCCAAAAAAACAAATTCTTTTTCATTCCAAATTATTTTTTTTTCAATAATTTCTTTTGTTGTGCCAGGATGTTTACTAGTTTGTAATTGATTAGAGTTTAATAACCTGTTAATTAATGTAGATTTACCAACATTTGGATTTCCTATAAAACAAAGTTTAATTTTTTTTTCTTCTAACATTTATTTGTATGCTAACAAAACTCCTTTTGAAGTTAAAAAATAAACAATCTTATTTGAAACTATTGCTTGATTTTCAACAGAAGATTTAACATTGATTGCACCAAGGAATTTTCCAGTATACGGAGATATAGATGCAATTAGTCCATGAGAACCTGAAACAATTAACATATGTCCTGCTAATAAAGGGCCAGACCATGTGATTAACTTACCTTTTTTTGTAAAATCAATATAATCTTTTAATTTACTAACCCAAACAATTTTTCCTTGATCAGATGTAAGACAAATTAATTCGTTATCTTTTGATAAAACATATATAAATTTAGAAACAACCCATGGTGTTTGTATTCCTCCTATGTTTGACTCCCATAATCTTTTACCATTATTTAAATTCATTGCCACCATTTTTCCATTGTGACTTATTACATAAACAATATCATTCTGAACTACGGCATTTCCTCTTATATCAGAAATGTTTTCTAAAGATTTTTTTTGAACTAATGAGCTTAAATTGTCATTCCAAATAACTACACCATTAGATAAGTTAATAGCATAAATTTCACCTGATGAATAAGTAACTATAACTATTCCTTTCGATACTACTGGTGTAGAAGATCCCATAAAAGTAGATATTTCCTCCAGACCCTCATGTGTCCATGATAATTCACCATTCGTTAAATCATATGCATATAATCTATTATCTTTAGCAAGAACTAAAAAAAAATTTCCTGAAATTATAGGTGCTGCTCTTATTGGTGCAGTGATTTTATTACTCCAAATAATTTTGCCATTGATTTTATCAAGTGCAAAAATATATCCAGATCCTGTAGTTACTGCTAATAAATCCTTATTTACAGCTAAACCTCCGCTTATTATACCCTTATTATCATTAACTTTTTTTTTTAGTTTTTTTACCCATTTTTTTTTTCCATTATTTTTATTGATTGCAGTAATAGTAAGAGCGGTATCAAGTGCATATATTTTTTCTTGATCAATTACTGGCTGTGAAGAAATAGGTTTTTTTTTATCTTGTCCTTTTCCTATAGAAGTTTTCCAGAATAATTCAATTTTTTTACCTACAAAAGGATGTGGTGCTTTATGTGCGTCATTATTTGTTAATTGATTCCATGTGTTATTTACTACTGGTTTAGGCAAAGAAACTTTCAAACCTCTTAAACTTGGATCTGGTTTAGCGACAGTTTCAAAAAAAAAACTACCGCGATCTTTATTTTCTTTATTATCATCTTTAAAGAATGTACAACTGTTCAACAAGAAAATAAAAAAATATAAAGATATATAAAAATAATTATTTTTTTTCATTTGTTTTTTTTTATCATTTCAATTATTGTTTTAGCTCTTTCTTGAATATATTCACTTGAATCCTCGCTATTGACTATCGCATTAAGTGATTGTAAAGCGTTTTCGGAATCATTTTTTTTTAGGTAATATGAAGATAATAATTCATGCGCAAAATACTTCCAGTTTGAAGAGGGTTTTGAAAGATTAATAATTTCATTAATATTATCTATATTTTCAATATTTAAATCAATTTCATTATTAAACTTTTGCAATTTAATTAGACCGTAAAATAGGCTATTTTTTTTTACCTTTAAATCTTTTAAGTCTAAAGATATTTTTTTTTTATTAACTAAATCAATTAAATATAAAAATGATAAATCGCTATAGCCAGTTGTTTGCGAATAATTAATTTTTTTTAAAATTTTTTCTGCATTTTGATAATCGTCTTGATCAATATATTGTGTAGCTTGATAAAATAACTCGCTTTGTTCTTCTATTTTTTTTTCTTTGTTATATTTAAAAAAATTAATTGATGCAACAAGAATTAATAAAATCGTTACTAATATAAAAAAATATTTTTTATATTTACTCCATGTTCTTTTATAATTATCTTGTCTAACCTCTTCATCGATTTCTTTTATAAGGTTTTGATCATCACTCATTTTATTTCCATTTAATAGAACATCCCATACTAGATTTTTGTTCTTCAGGACCCTTCCCTGTTTTAATTATTTGATGGAATGCATTCAATAATTCTTTATCTTTCAAAATTTCACCAGAAATTCCAGAATTATCTAGTCTACCCCTATATTGAAGCTCTAAATTTTTATTATATCCAAAAAAATCAGGCGTGCATACTGCGCCATATGCTTTTGCAATTTCTTGTGTTTCATCATATAAGTATGGAAATGTAAAATTATTTTCTTTGGAAAATTTTTTCATATTTTCAAAAGAGTCCTCTGGATAATTCTCTACATCATTTGACATAATTGCTACGCAACCTATTCCTTTTTTTTGCAAGCTTATTGTATCAAGAACTAATCTATCTATAACTCCCTTAACATAAGGACAATGATTACAAATAAACATTATCAAAGTACCATTTTTTCCTTTAATTTGATCTAAATTATATGTATTTTCATCAACTCCATTCAAACTAAATGAAATTGCTTTAGTACCAAATTGACATATTGGAGTAACTTCTGGCATAATTATAATATAATAATAAAAAAAATTATTTATTTAATATATGTCAAAAATTTATCATTTTTCTAAATATATTAAAGAAAAAGAAAAAGTAACATTTTCTAAAGAAGACCTCAATTCAATAATTAGCATCTATAGTCAAAAAGTTTCAAATGGTATTTGGAAAGATTATTCAATAAATTTTGAGAAAAACTATGCTGAATTTTCAATTTATAAACACACATATGCATCACCTGAATTTTCAATCGTTAAAAATAAAAAAAAAATTTTTTCCATTTATTCAAGAACACAAGAATTAAAAAAATCAAAGTATATTAAAGATGTGTTAGATATATTAAAAAAAGTTGAGAGTAAAAAAATTTTTCAAATCATTTAATATTTTTAAATTCTTTCTCAAATTTAAGAAGTTGTTTTTTTTTATTAATTCCTCCAGAGGCAGAATAGCCACCTAAGCTTCCATCTGATTTTGTTACGCGATGACAAGGAATATTTATTGGATAAGGGTTTCTTTTACATGCGTTTCCTACTGCTCTAGCTGCTTTTGGATGTCCTATTATGGTTGCAATTTCTTTATATGTTTTAGTTTTTCCAGCAGGGATTTTTTTTAATTCACTCCAAACTTTGATTTGAAACTCTGTTCCTTGTAATTTTATATTATTTATTTTTATTCCCATTCTATAGTACCGGGTGGCTTACTAGTATTATCATAAACTACACGATTAACTCCTTTAACTTCATTTATAATCTTAGTGCTTATTTGAGCTAAATTATCTGGATCGAAATAATATGGCTCAGCTGTCATACCGTCTACTGATGTAACAGCTCTTAAAACACATGTATATTCATAAGATCTCTGATCACCCATAACTCCAATTGTTTTTACAGGAAGCAAAACAGCAAATGCTTGCCAAATTTTATCATATAGCTTTCTTTCTTTTAACTGTTTAATAAAAATAAAGTCAGCTTCTTGTAAGATCTTAATTTTTTCTTTTGTAATATTACCTGGTATTCTTACAGCCAGTCCTGGCCCCGGGAACGGATGTCTATTTAAAATATAATCTGGAACATTAAGTTTTTTCCCAAGAATTCTCACTTCATCTTTAAAAAGTTCTTTTAAAGGCTCAATTAATTTAAAGTTTAATTTTTTTGGCAAACCTCCTACATTATGATGGGATTTTATTTTTACAGATGGCGCTCCTCTTACAGATTTTGATTCAATTACATCTGGATATAATGTTCCTTGTGCTAGATATTTAATAGATTTATATTTTTTTGACTCTTTAGTAAAAATATCTATAAATAATTTCCCAATTATTTTTCTTTTCTTCTCTGGGTCTGCAATATTTTTTAATTTTTTAAGAAATAAATTTCCAGCATTAATTCTTTTAAAATTATTTCCTAATTTTTTTTTAAAAATTTTTTCTATTTCATCACCTTCTCCTTTTCTTAATAATCCGGTATCAACAAAAATACATTTTAATTGTTTACCAATACTTTTATGTAATAATGCTGCTGTAACAGAAGAATCAACTCCTCCAGATAATGCACAAATTACATTTTCATTTTTAACAGTATCTTTTATTTTTTTATATGAATTCTTTATAAAATCTGATATTTTCCAATTTGATTTACATAAAGAAATCTTTCTAGAAAAATTTTCTAATATTTTTTCACCATTTAAGGTATGAATAACTTCAGGATGGAACTGTAGACCATAAATTTTTTTCTCTTCGTTAGCAATTGCTGCAAATTTAGCATTAGATGTTGAAGCGATAACAGAAAATGATGTTGGAAGCTTGTTTACTTTATCACCGTGACTCATCCACACTTGGTACTCGTTATTTTTTTTGTAGATTCCTTCAAAAATTTTTGATTTACTTTTAATTTTTATAAATGCTTTTCCAAATTCCCTTTTTTTTGAGTTTATAACATTACCTCCTAAATGTTTACAAATTAATTGATGGCCATAACAAATTCCAAGAATTGGAATATTTAAAGAATAAATTGAATTATCAGGTTTTAATGGTTTTTTTAAAGTGGTAGAAGCTGGACCTCCTGATAATATTAATCCTTTTGGAGAAAAATTCTCTATTTTATTTTTGGACATATTGTAAGGATGTATTTCACAATATATATTTTTTTTCCTTATTCTTCTGGCTATTAATTGGGTAACCTGTGAACCAAAATCGAGTATTAAAATTTTATCCATTAATAGAAATTTAGTTTGTACCTTCTGGCTTATAATTTGGGCTTTCCTTTGTAATTGTTACATCATGCACATGACTTTCTTTAAGACCAGAACTGGTAATTTTAATAAACTCACAATTAGTTTTCATTTTTTTTATATTTTCATTACCTGTATATCCCATTGATGATCGTAAACCTCCAATTAATTGGTTTAAAACTATACTAACTGGTCCTTTATATGGAACTTGTCCTTCAACACCTTCAGGTATTAATTTTTTAATATCAATATTGGTATCTTGAAAATATCTTTCTGCAGAACCTTTTAACATTGCAGAGATAGATCCCATCCCTCTATATGATTTATAAGATCTGCCTTGATATAAATAAACTTCTCCTGGTGATTCATCTGTTCCAGCTAATAATGAACCAATCATAATGGTATCGGCCCCCGCTGCAATTGCTTTGGCTATATCTCCTGAATATTTAATCCCTCCATCCGATATAAGTGGAATATTTGATTTTTTTGCAACTTCTGATACTTCTAATATAGCTGATAACTGTGGCACGCCTACACCTGCAACCATCCTTGTTGTGCAAATTGACCCTGGGCCTATTCCAATTTTAATTGCATCAGCACCAACATCGATCAATGCTTTAGCACCTTCTTTTGTTGCAATGTTTCCTGCGATTACTTGAGTATAGTTAGATTTCTTTTTTATTTTTTTTACAGTGTCTATAACATTTTTAGAATGTCCATGAGCGGTATCTAAAATTAAAACATCTGTATCAACATCTATTAATCCCTCAGCTCTTTCAATGCCTTTATCCCCAGCATCAACTGCTGCTGCTACACGAAGACGTCCTTTTGTATCTTTACAAGCATTAGGATATTTCCGTGCTTTTTCAATATCTTTAACAGTAATTAATCCTACACATTTATAATCTTTATCAACAACAATTAGTTTCTCAATCCTAAACTTATGCAATATTTGTTTTGCTTTATCCATATCTACATTTTCTCTTACTGTTTGTAAGTTTTTTTTTGTCATAAGATCTTCAACTTTAATTTCAGAGTTAGAAAAGAATCTGACATCTCTATTAGTAAGAATTCCAACTAATTTATTATTTTTTTCAACAACAGGAATACCTGATATTTTATTTTTTAACATTAGATCTAAAGCATCTTTTAATTTTTTATCTTTTGAGATAGTTACTGGATTAACAACTATCCCTGATTCAAATTTCTTTACTTTTCTGACTTCATCCATTTGTTCTTCAATTTTCATATTTTTATGAATTGATCCAATACCTCCAGATTGAGCCATGGCAATAGCCATTTGGGACTCAGTAACTGTATCCATAGCAGCTGAAATAATTGGAATTTCTAAACTTACAGATTTAGTTAATAATGTTTTGGTATTTACATTTCTCGGCAAGATAGAGGACGATGCTGGCTTTAATAATACATCGTCAAAGGTAAGAGAGTCGTATATTTTTCTACCCATATACAATAATAAGGATTACTCATTAAAGGTTCAAGTTTTTTTTTTATTTCAGAAATTTTGCAATTATATATATTTCTTTTGATTCAGATTTACTTGATTTAGGTTTATATAAATTAAATTGTAAAAATTTTTTTTTAATCAAATTACATACCCTTTCAGCTTCTTTTCCATCAAAAATTTTGATAACTAATATGCCTCCTTTATTTAACAAATTTTTTGCAATTTCAAAAGATTTCTCACATAACTCTATATTTTTAATATGATCAACAAATTTATTGCCAGTTGTAGATGGTGCAGCATCAGAAACAATAACATCTATTCCTTCAGAAAAATATTTTTTTAATAATAAAATAAAATCATCATCATAAATATTTTTTTTTATATTTAAAACATTATCAATTGGTTGAAAATCTTTTAAATCAACAGAAATAATTTTGTTTTTTTTTTCATTAGAAAAAACTTTTTGTGATAATATCTGAGACCAGCCACCGGGGGATGCTCCTATATCTAGAGCATTTTGTCCTTTTTTTAATATTCTAAACTTTTTATTAATTTCCAATAATTTAAAAGCAGAGCGTGATCTATAGCCTAATTTTTTTGCTTCATTAAAAAAAACATCTTTCAATCTATATTGATGCCATCTACTTTTTATTTTTTTTTTTTTAAATTTCATAATAAAAAAAAACCCCGTAAATAAATTACGAGGTTTCTTCTAATTAAAAACAACAAAAATACTTATTTTGCTATTACAACAGATTTTGTTTCAGTATAAGCATCTAATATTTCAGAACCCATTTCTCTACCCCATCCAGATTGTTTATAACCTCCAAATGGAAGAGCTGCGTCAAAAATATTATAAGTATTAACCCAAACAGTTCCTGCACGAAAAGCATCTGCTGTATTGATTGCCTTTTTTAAATCGCTCGTCCAAACAGCTGCGGCCAGCCCGTAAGATGAGTTATTAGAACGTGCCATAACTTCTTCCGCATTGTCAAAAGGCTCAGCTGCAACAACAGGGCCAAAGATTTCTTCTGTGATCACTTTCATTTTGTCATTGGTATTTGTTAAAACAGTTGGTTCAACAAAATAACCTTTATCCCCAACGGTTCCTCCTCCAACTTCACATTTAGCTCCATCATCTTGGCCAGATTTAATATATCCTTTAACTTTCTCAAATTGTTCTTGAGAAACCAAAGGACCCATATCTGGACTTGCAAGACCTGGACCAACTTTCATTTTTTTTGCAACCTCAGAAATGGCTTTGACTACATCATTAAAAATTGGTTTTTCGATATACAGTCTAGATCCTGCACAACAACATTGTCCATGATTAAAAAAAATTGCACTTGCACATCCCGCTGCAGTAGCTTCAACATCATGAACATCGGCATAAACAATATTAGGTGATTTTCCACCTAACTCTAATGTTACTCTTTTTAGATTGCCTGCTGCTGCTTGAACAATCATCTTGCCTACTTCAGTAGAGCCAGTAAATGCTACTTTATCTACACCATCGTGAGCAGCAAGAGAAGCTCCTGCAGTTTCACCGAAACCAGTTATAACATTTAAAACGCCATCTGGTACTCCTGCTTCTTGAATTATTTCTGCAAGTCTAAGAGCAGAAAGTGGTGTTTGTTCAGCTGGTTTTAAAACAACAGTATTACCTGCTGCCAAAACTGGGCCTAATTTCCATGCAGCCATAAGTAATGGAAAGTTCCATGGTATAATTTGTCCAACTACACCAATCGGTTCCCTTTGTGTATATGTTAAATACTTTTGTCCAGGTGTATAAAAATGATCAGTGGATATAGGAAAAGTGTCTCCTTTAATTTTAGTTGTCCACCCAGCCATATAATGAAAAAGATCAGCTGATAAAGGAACATCTGCGGCTCCTGCTACAGCTAATGGCTTACCATTATCTAATGATTCTAATTCTGCTAATTCATCTGCATATTTAAGAATTAAATCTCCAATTTTCCAAACAATCTTTCCTCTTTCAGAAGCACTCATGTCTTTCCAAGGACCAGATTCAAAAGCTTTACGAGCAGCTTTTACAGCTTCATCGATATCAGCTTTATCGCCTTCAGCAACTTGAGCAACTATATCGCCGGTTGCAGGATTTTCAACATCAAATGTTTTACCAGATTTTGCATCAACCCATTTACCATTGATAAATAATTGTTTTTTTGCTGGCACCCATTTCTTTACAGGTGATTTTAATTCTTTAACTTCCGCTAGTGACATATTATCCTCCTTAATAAAATCCCAACACGTAAAAAACAAACTTTATTTTAATCCTTTTCTGGTTATTATGCAATGTTATGAATACTAAAGTTTTATTAATTGCATCTATTATCTTTCTAGTTTCTTTAACCAGATTAGTTCCACATCTACCTAATTTTACCCCTGTTTTAGCGCTAGCTATTTTTGGGGGAGCATATTTGCCTAATAGAATAATAGCTTTATCACTTCCAATTCTTGCAATGTTTTTAAGTGACTTGATTATAGGATTTCATTCACAAATCTATGCTGTATACGTTACTATAATCATTCTATCTCTTCTAGGAAATATGATAAAAACAAAAAATATTAAAAACCTAGCTATTACAGGTTTTGCAGGTAGTTTGATTTTTTTCATGATAACTAATTTCTCGGTTTGGCTAACTGACAGGTTGTATCCTCTAACCATTGATGGTTTATTAGAGTGCTACATCATGGCAATACCTTTTTTTCACAACACTTTAATTAGCACTTTATTATTTTTAGGTATTTTATTTTTTAGTTACACTTTTGCTGAGAAAAAATATCAACTTCTAAAAAAAATTTAGAAATCTCTACTTATTGATAATGTAAAAGTTTGTTCCGGCATTGGATAATAAGATTCTCTCATACAAAAACTCGCATGACCTTGTTGGCAAAACGCACTTGATACTCCGTAGTTATGATATTCATTTCCTAAAACATTATTTGCTTTCAAGTTCCAATTATATGATAAAAAATCTCCTCCTAATTTAAGATCTAATAAATAGTAACTAGGAATAGCTGTTTCTATATTATTCTGATCATTTTCTTTATTTTTTTTTCCTACAAATCTAGCCGTAGTAGTAAAATTAATTTTTTTATTAAATAAATTTTTAAAATATAAACTTGAATTAGCCGTAAAGTTTGCAACAAGAGGTATGTCTTCATCAGTAGTATCATACGGACCTGCGGTATTAACGTTGTCTAAGAACTCAGACCTTAAAATTGATATATTTGTATCCATAGATATTTTGTTATTCAAGTTATAAATTACAGAATTCTCAAAACCATACCGCTTTGTTCTACCTAAGTTTAGATTGTTAGAATTAGAAGAATTAAATTGAATCTCATTTCTTAATAACATTAAATAAATACTTGATTGTACTGAAAATTTATTATTTTCATATAATGTACCAATTTCAAAATCATAAGACATTTGAGGTTTCAAAGCCATAGATGCCCCATCTGCACCAATTCTATCATCTATATTTGCAATACGAAAACTTCGTGCAGTTCTTCCAAATATTGAAAAGTTTGGTTGTAAAAAATATTCGACTCCCATATTTGCCCCTAATCTATTATCACTTTGTGAAATAGTATTATTCTTCAAACTTGCGCCATCATCATCACCTTCTGCATCTTCATGGAATACTGTTCCACCATTGAAAAGTATTCTTTGAAATCTTAAGCCACCTGATAAATTTATATTATCTGATAGACTGACTGAATTTTGGGAATATAAACCAACGCTTAATTGATTTGACTCGTGTCGTAGTTTTGTTTGAGTAACATGAACGCTAGCTTTTCTATCTGAAGAATAATCAGCATAATTTATATCTATTCCAAAAATATTTTTTGATGGAATATTTTTAAGTTGATAGTCATAAGTGAACCTTGGAGTAAAAGAATAATGTCTTAAAACAGTATCAGTTATATGGTTTTTATTACCAACAAAATATGCGTCTTGGTCTTTTACAGTATAATGGCCATCCAAAACCATTCCAAAATTATCATTAAAATTATGAATCCCTCCTAAAGTTAACGCTATATTATTTTCTTTGGCCCAATCAGCTGGTGTTTCAGCACTTAATCTATCAGTTTTATGCTCATTTCTACCCTCAAGCGCCCTTATTGTTCTTTGCCCAGGCAAACCATGATAATCTCTATTTAAATTAGAATATAAATACAATTCACCTTTTAAAAGTTTATATCTTATTTCGGAATTTAAAGTGTACTGTTCATGTTTGTTGTTTCTTCTATAATTATTATTATCCAAAATATCTCCATTTATCATTACTCCAAAATTGCCAAACCTTTTATGTAAAGTTATATTTTCTTGAAAATGATCATGAGATCCGTAGGTTGTAGTAAATCTATTGTTTATTTTAGATAGAGCGTTTGTGGTAATTATATTAATTACACCGCCGACTGCACCATCTCCATATAGAACTGATCCGGCATTGCCAGGAATAACTTCAATTCTTTCAATAGTTTCAGTAGGAATTAAATCCCAAGACAAACCTCCCATATCAAGATCATTTAATTTTCTTCCATTAATCATTATTAATGTATTAGATTTTCCAGTTGCACCGAAACCTCTCATATCAATTCTTGCTTCAATTTGACCTGAGCCACCAAACATATCTCTGTATTGAATACCAGCAATGTTTCCCATTAATTCTGCTAAATTGGTTGCGGTAGAATTTGAAATATAATCTTGCGAATAAACTTTTGTTGAACTTCCAGGCAGTCCAATATTCGTTCTAGTATTAGTTACAAAAATTTCAGGAAGATTAAATATGCTATTTTCCTCAGCATTAATAGATAATGAAAAGAATAATAAAATAAAAAAGTGTTTAGAAAAATGAAATATGAATTTTAAGTCACTCAAAAGAGCTCTCCTATCATAACGGTTTATAAATTGCCACCGTTAACGGGAACTCCGCGCTGTTGATTCCGCCGACCTCAGCTTGGTGACTTTAATGGCAGGTTTCCTGACTTATAAATCAATGCTAAAAATTTACCTTCCCGGAAATCCGGTGGATTAAAACAAT
>CACLKH010000002.1 GCA_902607475.1 uncultured Alphaproteobacteria bacterium
AAAAAATTTCATTTACGTCAAATTCCAAAAAATTATAAATATAAAGATAATAAAGGAGTTATTTTAGGTACACAATGGAGACCCATAAATTCTATCGGTATTTATGTACCAGGTGGTACTGCAAGTTATCCTAGTTCTATATTAATGAACTCTATTCCAGCTCAAATAGCAGGAGTAAAAAAAATTGTTATGGTCATTCCTCAAAAAAATACAAAATTAAATCCAATAATTGCAAAAGCCGCTGAAATTGCTGATATAGATATGATTTATAGAGTAGGAGGAGCACATTCCATAGCGGCTCTTGCTTGGGGGACGAAATCTATTAATGCAGTTGATAAAATTGTTGGTCCAGGAAATATTTATGTAACTATTGCAAAAAAAAAAATTTTTGGAGATGTCGGAATTGATATGATTGCCGGACCATCGGAAATATTAGTAGTTTCTGATAAAAATAATGATCCAGATTGGATTGCTGCAGATTTATTATCTCAAGCTGAACACGATGTAAATTCTCGTTCTATTTTATTAACTGATGATTTTTTGCTTGCAAACAAAGTAATTAAATCAATTGATTTAATTTTAAAAAAGTTACCGAGATCAAAAATCGCATCAAAAAGTTGGAAAAATAATGGCAAAATAATCGTTGTAAAAAATATTTCTAATTCCTATAAAATTATAAACCAAATAGCTCCAGAACATTTGGAATTAGCAATAGAAAAACCAGAAAGAATGCTTGATAAAGTAAATAATGCAGGATCGGTATTTTTAGGTAGATATACTCCTGAAGCAATTGGAGATTACGTTGCAGGGCCAAACCACGTTTTACCAACTGGTAGAACTGCAAGATTTTCCTCTGGATTAGGAGTAATGGACTTTTTGAAAAAGATTACTTTTACTAAATGTAATAAAAAAAGCTTGCATTTATTATCTAATTCGGCCATAAAAATAGCTAAAGCAGAGGGTTTAGATGGCCATGCTTTATCAATTAATATGAGGAAAAATAGATAATGGTTAAGGAAGAGTCTTTGGAGTTTACTGGCGTTGTATTAGAACTTTTGCCAAATGCTATGTTTAAAGTCAAACTTGAGAACGATCATGAAGTCTTAGCTCATACCTCTGGTAAATTAAGAAAAAATAGAATTAGAGTGTTAGTTGGTGATAAAGTAGATGTTGAAATGACGCCATATGATTTAACTAAAGGAAGAATAGTATATAGACATAAAGATTAATTTTTTTAACTAGTATTACATATTGTATTTTGATTTCTATAAAAAATAAGATTATATTAAAATCTTTTAATGTTTATGCCCAGGTAGCTCAGTTGGTAGAGCAAAGGACTGAAAATCCTTGTGTCGGTGGTTCGATTCCGCCCCTGGGCACATTTTAAAATTAGATATGAAAAAAAAAATTGCTTTAGTAACAGGAATAACAGGTCAAGATGGTGCGTATTTAGCGAACTTACTTTTAAATAAAGGTTATAAAATTTATGGAACTTATAGAAGAAGCTCGTCATTAAATCTGTGGAGGCTTGAAGAATTAGGAATTCTTGAATCTATAGAACTTCTTTCTCTTGAATTACTAGAAAAATCAAATATTGAGAGGGTTATAAAATTAATAAAACCAGATGAAATTTATAATCTTGCAGCTCAGAGTTTTGTAAGTTTGTCTTTTGAAAATCCAATTTATACTGCTCAAGCAGATGCACTTGGCGTTTTAAGGATTTTAGAATCAATAAGAATGATTGATAAAACAATTAAATTTTATCAAGCATCTTCATCCGAAATGTTTGGAGAAGGAGTATCAAAAAAATTAAATGAAGAATCTCGTTTTCACCCAAGAAGCCCGTATGCGATTTCAAAAGTTTTTGGCCATAATATAACTGTTAATTATAGGGAAGCATATGGAATTTTTGCTTGCTCAGGTATTTTATTTAATCATGAGTCACCGTTAAGGGGGACTGAATTTGTAACAAGGAAAATAACTTCAACATTAGCTGAAATTCAAGCTGGAAGAAAAAAGTTTCTTGAGCTTGGAAATTATTATGCTCGAAGAGATTGGGGTTATGCAGGAGATTTTGTAGAAGGAATTTGGAAAATGATGCAAAATAACAAACCAGGAGATTATGTATTAGCTACTGGAGAAGAACATTCTGTTAAAGAGTTTTCAACTTTGGCAGCAAAAATAATGGGTTTTAATTTAGTATGGAAAGGCTTAAAGCCTAATGAGTATGCCATAGATAAAAATACTAAAAAAATTATAATTAAAAAAAATAATGATTATTTTAGACCTTCAGATGTCTTATTTTTAAAAGGTGATGCAAAAAAAGCAAAAAAGTATCTAGGTTGGAAACCAAAAGTAAAATTTAAAGATTTAGTAAAGATAATGGTGGAAAGCGATAAAAAAAGATCTCTTATAGGAAAAATAATACAATAATCTAGTTTCTATTATAAATATCTTCAAATCTTACAATATCATTTTCTAATAATTTATCTCCGGTTTGTATTTCAATGATTGTAAGAGGATTTTTTTCTTTATTTTCAACTCTATGTTTAGCCCCTTTAGGAATATCTATGGATTGGTTTTTCTTTAAATTATATATCTTATTATTTTTAGTTATACAAGCTTTTCCTTTGACCACAATCCAATGCTCTGATCTATATTTGTGTTTTTGATATGATATTTTTTGTTTCGAATTTATTATTAATTTTTTTACTTGATATCTTTTTTTAGTTAAAAGTACTTCAAAAGAGCCCCATGGCCTATAAACAGTAGGGTGGTATTGAACTTTTTCGTTATTTTTTTTAGATAAACACTCAACATTTTCTTTAATATTTACATCTTTATCATTTGGCATTATTAATAACGCATCTTTAGTTGATATTATTATCAAATCTTTTTGTCCTATTACCATTACTTGCTGATTTTCAGATTGTATAAAACTATTTTTTACATTTTTTATTTCAACAGAGCCTTTTATAAGATTATTTTGTTTATCTTTTTTAGATAAATTGAAAATAGATGGCCATGAACCAACATCGCTCCATTCAATATCAAAATTTTTTACAACAATATTTTTTGATTTCTCAATTACAGATATGTCTATTGGCTTTGAGATAATTTTAGAAAAATGTTTTTTTGATAATCTTAAAAAATCAAGATCTTTATTTGAATATTTAATGGAACTATTTGATTGATTTAAAATTTGTTTATCATAAAGCTCAATTTCTTTTAACATTAAATTTGCTTTAAAAAAAAACATCCCTGAGTTCCAAAAAAAATTTTTATTTTTTAAATATTTTTTTGCCTTATCTAACGAAGGTTTTTCTTTAAATTCATCTACATAAAAAGTTTTACTTTTTTTATCATATATTTTTCCTTTTTTTATATAACCAAAATTTTTATCTGGCTGATTGGGTTTAATACCAAATATAATAATTTTATTTTTGTCACAAATTCTTGAACAATTATTTATTATTTTGTGAAAATTATTTGTTTTATTAATTTTATGATCAGATGACAAAACCAAAATTTTTCCATTTTTATCAATTTTTTTTATGATTAAAGATGCTACTGTTACTGCAGCAGCAGTATTTCTTCCAATAGGTTCTAAGATTATTAACTTTGGCTTAACATCTAATTCTCTTAATTGTTCAGCTATTAAAAATCTATGCTCATCATTACAAATTAATATAGGAGGATGAAATATTTTTTTATTTTTTATTCTAATTAAAGTTTCTTGAATTAATGTATAATTAGAATTAATTTTTAAAAATTGTTTTGGGAATGATAAACGAGATTGTGGCCATAAACGTGTACCAGATCCCCCAGATAGAATTACTGGATATATTTTATTAATTTTCACTATTTATGATTTATGAGTAAGCCTAAACTAAGTCAATCAAAAAATATAGTTATTTCTACACAATGTTTTTCACCAGTTTTAGGGGGTATGGAAAATTTAATGAAAGGATTAGCTGAAAGTTTGCATAAAAAAGATTTTAATATATTTGTTTTTGCTGATAGTAAAAATTCATTAGATGAAGAAAAACATGACAAACACTTAAGTTACGAAATAATAAGATACCGTGGTTTGAAAATTATAAGAAAAAGAAGAAAAAGTACAGATATCAAAAAATTTATTAATTTTAAGAAGAATATAAACTGTATTTTTTGTGATTCCTGGAAAAGTGCTGAAAATTTAATTAAAAATAAAATTGCAGAAAATGAAAAGATATTTTGTCTTGCACATGGCAATGATATATTGATAAACAAAAATATCATAAAAAAAAAAAGAATAAAAAAAACGCTTTCTGCAACCAATTGTATTATCGCTAATTCTTATTTTACAAAAAATAAAATTACTAATTTAGGAATTAAATCTAATAAAATAAAAGTAATTTACCCTGGTGTAGAAAATTTTTATTTTAATTCTAAAAAGAATAATAATAATCTTAAAAAATATAAAAACTTTAAACCAATTTTGTTAACAATAGCAAGACTTGAAAAAAGAAAAAATCATAAAAAAATTATTTATGCTGTTAAAGATTTAATTAAAGATTTCAAAAATTTAGTTTATTTAATTGCTGGAGATGGACCTGAAATGAAAAAAATACGTAAATTAATTGATAAATTGAATTTAAAAAAGAATGTAAAAATTTTAGGTAAGGTGAATGAGAGCGATAAAGCTTTTTTATTTAAAATTTCTGATTTACATGTAATGCCCACTATTCAAGATAAAAGATCAATATCAATAGAAGGGTTTGGAATTTCTTATATTGAATCAGGAATGCACGGTATTCCTTCAATTTCAAGTGGTTTAGGAGGTACCAAAGAGTCAGTTATTAATGGCAAAACAGGAATTATTTGCAATCCAAACAATATTTTTTCAATTAAAGATTCAATAAGAAAAGTTCTAATTAATAAAAAAATGTATAAAAAATTATCAATAAATTCTAAAAATTTTTCAAAAAAATTTTTATGGAAAAATACTATTAAGAATTATTTAAAATTAATTAAAAAAGATTTTTAATAAAATGATTTATAAATCTCGTTTCTTAGATATCGTACTGATAATTATTTCTTTTTATTCAGTATATTTTATTGTTCATAAATTTTTAGGTGGCAAAATCCCTTTTTGGGATTTTCATATAATTTATTGTGCTTCTAAAACTTTTTTTTTAGGAAATTTTCCATATGGACTAGAGGCACATGGAGAATGTTTACATCCAAATATTACATTAACTGCAAATCTCATGCCTAGCACATATGAAATGCTTAAATATTTAGGTTCAATAAACATTTTAATAGTAAATTTTTTTTGGGTGTTTCTTGAAATAATCTCCCTTTTTTTAATTTTTATTGTTTTAAGAAAAATATTTAAATTCGATTACGATTGGAGAAATTTTTTTTTATTTTTTTTTTCATTTGGTAGCGTAGTTTTTTTTAGCTTTATTTCAGGTAATATTTCTGTAATTTTGTACGGTTTTTTGGCTATTGGAGTTTACTTTTTACAAAAAAAACTTTTTAATTATTATTATATTATCGTTCTATTTGTTTCATTATTTAAGTTTTATTATTTAATTTTTTTACTATTACCTTTTTATATTTTAGGTTGGAAATCATTAAAAAATATATTGGTTTATCTTTTTTTATTTTTTGTAATTCAATATTTTTTTTACATGAAGAATCCAGACTTAACAATTGCTTTCTTAGATGTAATTCAAGGAAAATATCAAGATAATTTACCTATAAGATTTCAAACAGGCACAGGTTTATATTCTATTATTGAGAAAATGCCATGGATTTTTTTAGGTATTAATAATTTTGAAAAAAGTTTTTTTTCATTGGGAACAAATTTGTTTTTTTGGTTTATTACAAGTTCTATGATTTCATTATCAGTTTTCTTTTGTTTAAATAGCAAAAGAATTAAAAATAGTAAAAATCATTTTTTATTTTGTATATCATTTGGAATATTGGTAATAAATTTTATAATCCCTCGATTGGTTGTTTATGATTTGATTTTAACAGTTCCTATTTTATTTTATCTTTTAAATCAAATAAATTTTAAAAAAATTCAAATTAATGAATTTAAAATTAAATTTTTTTCTATTTTTTTATTTTTAGTTTTTTTCGACCATCACTTTCCTTTTTTAGTGATCATTACTTTTTTGACTCTTTTTATTTATTCAGAATTTTATAAAAAAAATATGTTTATTTATTAATTTTCTTTTTTGATATTTCTAGTTAAAATTTTTTCAATCGTTTCTTTTATTTTATTTTTTTTATATAGTATTTTATAAACTGAATCACATACCGGCATTTCAATTCTTTTTTTTTTAGATAATTTAAAAATAGTTTTTGAATTAATAACACCTTCAGAAACTGTTTTTTTTGATTTTATAATTTCATTAATTTTTTTTCCTCTTCCTATTAATAAACCTGTAACAAAATTTCTTGATAATTCGCTATTACAAGTAAGTATTAAATCACCTAGACCAGATAATCCATAAAAAGTAGATTCTTTTGCTCCATAAGCTACCCCAATTCTTTTCATTTCAGCTAAACCTCTTGTCATTAGAGCTGCTTTAGCGCTAGCACCTAATTTTTGACTTTCAACTATCCCTGAAGCTATTGCTAATATATTTTTTATAATACCTCCAAATTGCACGCCAATTATATCATTTGTATAATAGCAACGAAAATTCTTAGAATTTATTAACATAGCTAATTTTTTTGCATCATTTTGATTTTTTGATGCAATTGTTACTGCTGTTGGTTTTTTTTTAGCAACTTCAATCGAAAAACTAGGTCCTGATAAAACAGCTATTTTAGACCCTCTTAATATTTTTTTTATAATATCACTTATTAATAATTGAGAATTATGTTCAATTCCTTTCGAGCAATTAACAAATAGCATTTCTTTTTTATAAAATTTTTTAAATTTTAAAATTATTTCTTTTATAAATTGTGACGGAACACAAATAAAAATAAATTTACATAATTTAAGACTTTCTAAATTATTTGTTGCGGTGACATTATTTGGTATTTTAATATTAGGTAAAAATGTTTTATTAATTTTATATTTATTTATTTGTTTAACAGTTTCTTTTTCATAAGACCATATAGTAATGTTTTCTTTCTTATTTAAACTACATGCAAGAGCAGTTCCCCATGCTCCTGAACCTATAATACCAATATTTTGTAATCTAATTTTCATAATTTAATTAATCAAATTTTTTAATTTTTTTTTATTTATGTAACCATTTCTTAATATATTTATTTTATTTTTTGTTACATCGATAATAGTAGAATCTAAACCAAACTTTGTTTTACCATCATTAATTATAGTTATTTTTTTATTTTTAAAATTTTTAACAATATCTTTTATATCTCTACAGCTTTTTTTACTTGATATATTTGCACTTGTACAGAAGATAGGAAAATTACATTTCTCAATTATTTTTATTGGTACATTATGATCAGGAATTCTAATTCCAATAGAATTATTTTTAGAAAGCCATTTTTTAGAAATTTTTAAACCTGATTTTTTTTTTAAAATTAAAGTCAATGGTCCAGGCCAAAATTTTTTTTTCAAATTATTAGCAATTTTATTAAAAATAGCATATTTTTTTGCCATTTTATAATTTGAACATAGTAAAACTAAAGAATTACTCATAGATCTTTTCTTTATAGAAAATATTTTTTTAATTGCTTTATTATTATATGGACTAGCAGCTATGCCATAAACTGTATCAGTTGGAATAAAAATAATTTCACCTTCTAAAATTTTCTTTACTGCTTCTTTAATACCTTTCTTATTAGGACTAATAATTTTCATTAAAAAATTTTTGCTATGAAATTTGTATTCTTAAAATCTTTTTTACCATACTTTAACTCACAACCTTTATTTGTTTCTACTTTTCCGCCAACGCCATTTATTATCGCATGTCCTGCTGCAGTATCCCATTCATAAGTCGTTCCAGTTCTAGGATAAATATGAGCAATACCTTCAGCTATATAACAAAACTTTAAAGAACTTCCAAGAAACAAAATTTTTTTTATTTTATATTTTTTTTTTAATTTCTCATTTTCATTTTTTGATGAATGTGAACGACTTATTATCATAGTTTTATTAGTTTTTTTTTTTGGTAAAACTTTTTTAAAATCTTTTTGATTAATTACTTTATATGTATTCTTTATTGTCCCAATATATGTTTTTTTCAGTATTGGTGCATAAATTATTCCAAAAACAGGTTTTTTATTTTTAATAAAAGCTATGTTTACTGTAAATTCTCCATTTTTTTTAATAAATTCTTTTGTTCCATCTAAAGGATCAACAAGCCAAAAACTATTTAATTTACTTTTACTCTTATAATTAGTTTCCTCAGAAATAATAGTTGGTTTGTTAAAAATCTTTTTTAAACCTTTTATTATTATTTTTTCTGACTCTAAATCTGCAGTTGTTACCGGTGAAAAATCTTTTTTTCTAAAAATTTTAAATTTTCTAGAATATATATCTAAAATTTTTTCTCCTGCCTTCCAAGCAATCTTACATATTTCAAGTGTTTGAAATTTATTTATTTTCATTTATTTTAGATTGTTTTTTTAACCAATCTTTTTGTTGTTTTCTGATTAAAAGTTTTCTTTCTTTTTTTTTTGTTAATCTATCGTAACAATTAGGGCATGAAATATCTTCAACATATTTCTTTGATTTTTTATCTTTTGGTGATACCGGCATTCTACATGCACTACAAATTATATATTTTCCAGGAACTAGTTTATGTTTTACACTCACTCTTTTATCAAAGACAAAACATTCTCCTCTCCAAAGACTCGTATTTTGTTTAATTGTATTTAAATAATTTATAATACCTCCTTTTAACTGATAGACTTCATCAAAACCTTTTTTTTGTAGAAAATTTGCAGCTTTTTCACATCGGATACCACCAGTACAAAACATTGCAATTTTTTTATTTTTATTTAATTTTTTAAAAAAAGAAGGGAATTGTCTAAAATTTTTTATACCAGGATCTATTGCATATTTAAAAGTGCCTAATTTAAATTCCATAGTTTTTCTAACATCAATTACCGTTACATCTTTATTTTTAATAAGTTTATTCCAATTTTTTGGTTCAATATATTTATGTTTTTCTTTTTCTAACGTTGTTAATTTTAATCCAATTGGAATAACTTCTTTTTTAATTTTTATTTTCGGCTTATTGAATGGTTGATATTCAACCTTAGAAGAACTCTTACTGTCAAATTTTTTTATGCAAAACTTTTTTTTAATATAATCAATACATTCATTTATATTTTTTTTTTTACCAGCTATCGTTCCATTTATTCCCTCAGGTGTAATTATAACTATGCCTTTAACAAATCTTTTAGAAAAAAATTTTTTTAATAAATTTTGATGTTTCTTAAGTTTATTAATTTTTTTAATTTTATAAAACCCGATAACATTTATTTTCATTTTTTTTTATATAAATCTAACCCTTTCTCTGTAGGAATAATTATTTCACCTGGTCCATCATGCCACTTTCTTATTTTAATAATTTTTTCATCTAACGCTTCATCTATAATTTGTTTTTTGTATTTATTTAATAAAATTTCTTTTGAAATACCTCTTAAATGTTCAGGCATTTCACATAATTCATTTATAAGTTTTTTTTTAGATGTCATTTGATTTTATATTAATTTAAATTATATTTTTAATATAAAATAATTTATTTAATAATACTAAATATTGAAAACTTTTTACTTAATTTTTATTTTTCTTTTTTTTTCTTTCAGCCAATTAAGTGCAGAAAGTATTATTAATAATAAATCTGGAGGCCCTCTGTTCTTGTTTCTTGTTGATAAAAACTGTCAACCTAACCCTGATATGTTAAAAAAATTAATGTTTAGTATGCCAACTGATCCAGAATTTTATTTAAGTATAAGCTGTAAAAAATTAGGTAAAACAATTGAATTAGAACCAAGTAAAAAGCTATCCATAACAGATCATAATGAGTTCGTTGTCATTGGAAAATTAAAAAGTCCAGTATCAAAAGTATCTTTTTGTTATTTAAAAAATAGTTCTGAAATTAATATAGAAGCTTTAGGAATAGGTGGGGTTATATGTAAATGTAAAAGTAAAGATAATTGCAACGATCAACTATTGAAATAGATTTATATTTTAATTAATTTTTGATTTAAAAGCTTTTTACTTTCATTTATATATTGTTCTTTATTTCTAATTTCTCTTTTATTATCTAAAAAAATTTCTTCTGTTTTTTTTGATTTTAAATTTATATATTTTGCAAGATCATTTCTTACAAAAAATGCATTTACACCATTTTTATCAACGCCAACTAAATTGTATTTTTTTTGTTTACCAAGCTTTTCAAGCGCTTTAAGAGAAGCGCCATAATAAGATTTATTATTACGATGATCCCAGCTAAATTTAGAATTATATTTAATAGTAGCCGATATATTTGATCCAAAAAAAGAATTATACTCTATAACTACCAATCTTGGTTTTACACAATTAATCGCTTTCCAAATCCAGAAATCATTTCCATCAATATCTATGGATAATAAATCTATTTCTTTTCCACAATTTTTTTTTAGAATTTGATTAATATTTTTTTTTGTAACAAAAATATTTAATAATTTTAAATTATTTCTTTTTTTCTCTAGAATTTTTTTTAATTGTATTTTTGCATCATTATATAATTTTTTACTACCTTCAATTTGTATACCCTTCCAATTAAAATTCTTTAATAAATTCGTTGTGTTACATTCGGTTCCATTTTCCATACCTATTTCTACAAATTTTTTTGTTTTAATACCAATGTGTTTAAAAATATATAAAATTATGCCATCCTCATCATTTTGTGAATAAATTTTAATTCCAAATTTGTTAATATTAAAATTATTCTTTTTATTTAGCAATATTGGCTTTGTAACGTTTAAAACTTCTAAAAATGATTTTTGTAAAACAAAATTTACAATAGAATTTAGAAATTTAATGTTGTATTTCTTGTATTTAATATGTTTATTAAATACAATATTTTTTAAAAAAAATTTCATTTAATTAATTATTGTTTTTTGTATTTTATTTTTTATATTTTATTTTTATTAATTTTTTTTAAAAGGATTACTTATGCTAAATGGTAGACATTTTCTTCATGTTCCAGGACCAACTAATATTCCTGAAAGAATAATCCGTGCTATGACAACCACAATGGAGGATCAAAGAGGCGCTAATTTTCCAAAATTTACTAAACCACTTTATGAGGATTTGAGAAAGATTTTTAAAACTAAAGATGGGACAGTTTTTATTTGGCCTTCAAGCGGCACTGGATCATGGGAGGCTTGTTTATTAAACACTTTATCTCCAGGAGATAAAGTTCTTACATCTCGATTTGGCCAATTTAGCATGTTGTGGATGGATATGTGTAAGAGATTAGGATTGGATGTTATTGATATTGAAGTCGAGTGGGGAGAAGGCGTCCCATTAGATAAATATGCAGAGCATCTTAAAAATGATAAAAATAAAGAAATTAAAGCGGTACTTGCTTGTCATAATGAAACTGCAACAGGTGTAACAAGTGATATTGAAGGTGTTAGAAAAGTACTAAATGACACAAAGCATCCAGCTTTATTATTTGTTGATGGCGTTAGTTCAATTGCTAGTATAAATTTTGAATTTGATAAATGGGGAGTGGATTGTGCTGTAACAGGATCTCAAAAAGGATTAATGTTACCAGCTGGTCTTGGAATATTGTGTGTTAGTAAAAAAGCTTTAGAAGCAACTAAAACATCTAAATTTAAAAAATGTTACTTTGATTTTCAGGACATGTTAAATACAAATCCAGATGGTTGGTTTCCTTATACACCAGCACTTGGTATTATGTATGGTCTAAGAGAGTCTTTAAATATGATTTCCGAGGAAGGTCTAGAAAATGTTTTTAAAAGACACCACAGACTTGCTGAAGGTGTTAGACAAGCAGTTAAAGGTTGGGGTCTAAAACTTTGTGCAAAAGAAAAAAAGTGGGAGTCAGATACAGTAACTGCTATATATGTACCAGAAGAATTTGATTCAGCAAATGTTATTAAAACTGCGTATCTTAAATATAACTTAGCTTTAGGAGCAGGTTTGTCTGATGTTGCTGGTAAAGTTTTTAGAATTGGACACTTAGGAGATTTAAATGAATTAATGTGTCTAGGTGCAATTTCAGGAGCAGAAATGGCAATGCGTGATGTTGGCATTGATATTAAACCAGGAAGTGGAATAGCAGCAGCTGAAGAACATTATAGAGAGACTGCGCCTGCCTTACCTAATGATTAAATTTTAATATCTTTAAATGAAACATAAAATAGTCTTTTTAGATAGAGCAACAATTGAGAAAAATATTGTAGTTCGAAAACCAAGTTTTGATCATGAGTGGGCTGAGTTTGACTATACTAATCATAATGATAGTAACTTAATTCTAAAAAGACTTAAGGGCGCAACAATTGTTATTATAAATAAGGTTCCGATGAGGGAAGACAATCTTAAGAAACTACCTGACTTAAAAATGATCGCAGTAGCAGCAACTGGGACCGATGTAGTTGATAAAGAATATTGCAAAAATAATAATATTATAGTTTCGAATATAAGAGGTTATGCAATTACAACTGTACCAGAACATACTTTTGCTTTAATTTTAGCTTTGAGAAGAGGAATAATTGGATACAAGGAAGATGTTATTAAGGGTGAATGGGAAAAAGCTGATCAATTTTGTTTTTTTAATCACGAAATTAGAGAATTACATAACAGCACAATTGGAATAATTGGAGAGGGTGCTATCGGACAAGGAGTAGCTAATATTGCTAGAGGATTCAATATGAATATTTTGTTTGCTGCACACAAAGGCGTTGAAGGTTTAGGCCCTTTATATACCCCATGGGAAGAAGTTTTAGAAAAAAGTGATGTCATAACACTTCATTCTCCTTTATTACCACAAACTAAAAATATGATTTCTTTACCAGAGTTTAAAAAAATGAAAAAGAAACCAATTTTGATTAATACTGCTAGGGGTGGTCTTGTAAAAGAAGAAGATCTTGTTGAAGCTATTGAAAAAGGTTATATATCAGGTGCTGCATTTGATGTTGTAACTAAAGAACCTATTCCAAGTAATCATCCATTTTTTAAAATAATTAAGAAACCAAATTTTATTTTAACTCCTCATGTATCTTGGGCTAGCATGGAAGCGATGCAAATTTTATCTGATCAATTAATTGATAATATAGAAAATTTTGTTATTGGAAAACCAAGTAATGTTGTCTCAGGTGATTTTTAATTATATTTTTATAATAACTCTATAGTCATTAACATTAGTTAAAGTTGGTCCAGTATGTATCAAAGAATTAAGTTTTTTAAAAAAACTATAGGAGTCGTTCTTTTTTAAAAAAAATTCAGGATCTAAAGACAATTGTTTTGCTTTTTTAATTATTTTGTTATCAAAATAAACCCCCGCGTTATCTTCAGATCCATCAATACCATCAGTATCACATGAGATTGCAGCAATATGCTCTGTATCTTTGACTTGATTAAATAAAGATAGTGCATATTCAGAATTTCTACCACCTTTACCAGAACCACTTACTGTAACAGTAGTTTCTCCGCCAGATATTATTGCAAATTTTCTTTTATTAGTTTTTAATATTTTTTTTGCATGTTCTACTGCAATTTGGCGCGATTCACCTTTGATTTCATCTCCTAAATTAAGAGTTTGTAGTTTACTTTTTTTTAAGAAATATTCTGCTTTTCTTAGCATATCTTTACCAGAAGCTAATAAAATATTTTTAACATTTTTAAAAATCGGGTTATTTTTTTTTGGATTTTCAATAATTTTTCCTTTTACTCCTTTTTTTAAAAATTCAAAAATTTTTTTATTTTTAATTTTATATTTTTCTAAAATCTTAATTGCATTTTTAAAAGTAGTAGGATCAGGGCAGCAAGGTCCAGAAGCTATATCTGTAATTTCATTTCCTGTTACATCTGAAATTATTAAAGAAATAATTTTTGCCTTTGTATACATTGGTATTTTACCACCATGAATTTTTGATAAATGTTTTCTTACTGTATTAATTTCACTAATTTCTGCACCACTATTTAATAAATTTTTTGTTACATGTCTTAAATCATTCATATTTAGACCGTTTTGTGGAACTGACATGAGGCTAGAACCACCACCGCTAATTAAACATAAAAGTAAATCATTGCTATCTAAGTTATTGATACTACTAATAAAATTACTTGCTACCTTCATACCAGATATATCTGGCATTGGATGTCCAGACTCATAAATTTTTATTTTTTTAGTTTTTAGTGAATGTTTGTATCTCGTTATCACACTTCCATTTAAAGGTAAATTTCTTGGCCAATTTATTTCAATAGCTCTTGCCATAGAAGCTGCAGCTTTACCAGCACCAATAACAAATGTTCTTCCTTTAGGAGGTAACGGTAATTTATTTTTAATAATATTTTCTGGTTTAACAGCATCCAAACCTGCTTTAAATGAATTGATTAATATTTTTTTTGTATTCATAACTTAAAATAATATGAAACTTTGGGTTACAAAATGTGTATTGTAAAATAATTTCAAAAATATGATATTTATTTAATAATTAATTGGAACAATTTTCTAATTTTTTTCAAAAATAATCTTGTTTATATATGATCAACAACTCTCTAAAAACAATTATTTTAGCTGCTGGTGAGAGTAAAAGAATACTATCATCAGAATCTAAAATTTTACAGACAATTGGGGGTAAAGCAATTCTAGAGCATGTTTTAGATAATATGGGGAAAATAATTAGCAAAAAAAATATGAATATAGTAATTAGCCCTAAGTTAAACCAATTAAGAAATGAATATAAAAAAATTAATTTTTCCTTTCAAAAAAAACCCTTAGGTACAGCGCATGCTGTTTTATCTAGTAAAAAATTTTATTCAAAATCAAAAGAAGATATTTTAATACTTTATGCTGATAACCCCTTCATTGATGAAAAAATTATTAAAAATATGGTTAATTTAAAAAAAAGAAATAATTCTGACATTGTTTTGCTTGCTGTTAATACAGATAAAAAGAATGAATACGGTAGAATTATATTAAATGACGAAGATAAAGTTGAAAAAATCGTTGAGTTTAAAAATGCAACAATTGATCAGAAAAAAATTTCACTATGTAATTCCGGAATTATGTTGTTAAAAAGTGAAGTTTTGAGAAAATTAATTACAAAAATTAAATCAAAAAATAAAAAAAAGGAATATTACTTAACTGATATTGTCGATTTAGCAAACAAAGATAATTTTAAAGTAGACTATGTAAAATCAAATTTTTTAAAAACTTTAGGAATTAATACAAAACAGGAGCTAGCAGTTGCAGAAGAACATTATCAAAATGTTCTAAGAGAAAAATTTACTTTAGCAGGTGTAAAGTTTTTAGATTCAAGAAGTGTTTTTTTTAATTATGATACAAAAATAGGCAAAGATGTAATTATTGAACCAAACGTTTTTTTTGGTCCAAATGTAATAATTAAAAACAATGTTCACATAAAAGCCTTTTCACATATCGAAGGAGTAAAAATTTTAGATAATGCAGTTATAGGACCTTTTGCAAGATTAAGGCCTGGAACGATTATAGGTGCTAATAGTCATATTGGTAATTTTGTAGAAATAAAAAAAACAAATATAAAAAAGAATTCTAAAGTAAATCACTTATCATATTTAGGAGATAGTAATATTGGTGAGAATGTAAATATTGGTGCCGGAGTTATTACTTGTAATTATGATGGTTCAAAAAAAAATAAAACAAAAATCGAAGATAATGTGTTCGTTGGCTCTAATGCTTCTTTAGTTGCACCAATAAAATTAAATAAAAACAGTATAGTTGGAGCAGGTAGTGTTATTACTGAATCAGTAAAAAAAAATGCTTTAGCTGTAGAGAGAAATGAACAGCGAATATTTCCAAACTACAAAAAAAATAGGAGAAAATAATTTATGTGTGGGATAATCGGTGTAATTGGTCACAGTAAAGTCTCATCTTTGTTAATTGAAGGTTTAAAAAGATTAGAATATAGAGGATATGATTCTGCTGGCATAGCTACCTTATTAAATGGAAAAATTGACAGGAGAAGATCTCTAGGAAAAATAGAAAATTTAAAAAAACTGTTAAAAAAAAGTCCAATTAAAGGAAACGTTGGTATTGGTCATACTAGATGGGCAACTCATGGAATTCCAAGCAGGACAAATGCCCACCCACATTCTAGTGGAGATGTTGCAGTTGTTCACAATGGAATAATTGAAAATTATGATGTATTAAGAAAAGATTTAGAAAGAAAAAATATTATTTTTGAATCTGATACTGATACTGAAGTTATTGCACATTTAATTAGTTTTTTTTTAAAAAAAAATCTATCTCCTTTAAAAGCAACTGTTGCAGCATTAAAAAAAGTCGAAGGAGCATTTGCCTTGGGAATTATATTTTCTGGAATTAATAATTATTTAATTTGTGCTAAAAGAGGGAGCCCCCTTGCAATTGGTAAGGGGAAAAATTGCAATTACATTGGCTCAGATAGTATTGCATTGGCGCCATTAACACAAAAATTATGTTATTTAAATGAAGGTGACATTGCAGAAATTACTTCAAAAGATTTTAAAGTTTATGATCAAAATGGAAAAAGAGTTAAAAGAAAAATAACTATCACTTCTTTAGCAAAGAATAAAATTAAAATGGGTGGTTACAATCATTTTATGCAAAAGGAAATTTTTGAGCAACCTGCAGTAATTGGAGATGCATTAAAATATTTTATAGATACAAAAAAAAAGAAATTACTAATCCCATCTTTTGCAAAAAAAATTAAAAAAATAAAAGAAATTTATATTGCTGCATGTGGCACTTCCTACCATGCCTCTCTTATTGGAAAATATTGGCTTGAAAAATATGTAAATATTAAAACTGAAGTTGATATAGCATCAGAATTTAGATATCGAAATATTATTAATATAAAAAATAGCTTAGGTGTTTTTCTATCTCAATCAGGGGAAACTGCAGATACACTAGCGGTACTAAGGTACTTTAATCAACAAAAAGGAAAAACTTTAGGGATAATTAATAGCGCAGAAAGCAGCATTGCTAGAGAGTCTAATAATGTGATGGAAACTCATGCTGGGCCAGAAATTGGTGTTGCCTCGACAAAAGCATTTACTACGCAATTAGTAGCTTTAGGAGCATTAACATTATTTATGTCTAATTTGAATAAAACAATGGGAAGAAATGAAATTAATAAATTATCTAATGCTTTGGTAGAAGCACCAGGACAAATTAGTAAAATTCTTAAAATGGACAATATCTTTCATAAAATAGCAATGAATATCAAGAATGCAAAAAACGTTTTATATATTGGAAGAGGAACTAACTATCCAGTAGCTCTTGAAGGTGCTTTGAAATTAAAAGAAATATCATACATACACGCAGAAGGATATCCTGCAGGAGAAATCAAACATGGACCCATTGCTTTAGTTGAAAAGGGAGTGCCTGTTATTGTTATAGCACCATCAGATCAATTAATTGATAAAACAATAAGTAATGTAGAAGAATTATTATCAAGAGGAGCAAAAATAATTTTTATAAGTGATAAAAAAGGAATTAAAAAAATAAATAATAAAAAAATAACAACCTTGTGTTTACCAGAGACACATGAAATAATTTCTCCAATTCTTTATTCGGTACCAGTTCAATTAATTGCTTACCATACAGCAGTTCTTAAAGGTACAGATGTAGATCAACCAAGAAATCTTGCTAAATCAGTCACCGTGGAATAGTTTTTGATTTCTAGGTTGGTCCTTTGTAAAATGGAATACTGATAGACTTTTATAAAGATAATGGTAGCAACAACTAAAGATAAAAAGAAATACAAAATCATACACAAAAAAGTAGACAAAACTGTGGACTCGCCATGCATCAATGTTTGTAAGTATGATACAAAAGAAGAATTTTGCATTGGATGTTACAGAACTAAACAGGAATTACAAGATTGGTGGATTATGACTCGAGAACAAAAGTTAGAAACATTAAAAAAGCTTGAGGAACGACAACTGATATGAAAAAACTCCCAAATTTTAAAGAAATTACCAAACCAAGTGTCAGGGTAATTCACTTATCAAATCTAATAAGTCACTGTTGAGTAAAGTTAATCGTGAATAAAAAATAAAATAAATTGAATAATTTACTTATATTATTAATTATATCACTAATAAAATATAGAATTTTGATATGACTAATAAATGGAAACCAACTGATTGGAGAAAAAAGCCTATAGTGCAGGTACCTGAATACCCTGATAAAAAGGCTCTGGAAAATGTTGAGAAAACTCTAAAGAATTTACCTCCTTTGGTATCTGCAGGTGAATCTAGAAAACTACAGCAATACCTATCTGATGCATCTGAAGGAAAATGCTTTGTTTTACAAGGAGGAGACTGTGCAGAGAGTTTTGCTGATTTCCATCCAAATTATATAAGAGATACATTAAGAGTATTATTGCAAATGTCTGTAATTTTAACTTTCGGGGCATCTTTACCTGTTATAAAACTAAGTAGATTAGGTGGACAATTTGCTAAACCAAGATCAGAGCCAACAGAAAAAAAAGATGGCAAAGAATTAGATTCATATAGAGGGGATATTATAAATGGATTAGATTTTACTGATGAGGCTAGAACTCCTGATCCGAATAGAATGATTAGGGCATATAACCAGTCTGCTTCTACATTAAATTTATTAAGAGCTCTTTCTCAAGGTGGTTACGCAGACTTAAATCAAGTGCATAGATGGAATTTAGGATTTGTTGATAAAAGTCCACAAGGTGAAAAATATAAAGAAATTGCTAATCAAATTACGGAGTCACTTTCTTTTATGGAAGCATGTGGGATTAATTCTGATACTGTTCCAGAAATACGTGAAATGAAATTATTTACTTCACATGAAAGTTTACTTCTTTCTTATGAGGAAGCTCTTACAAGAATAGATAGTACTAGTGGTAAATGGTATGATTGTTCCGCACATATGTTATGGGTAGGAGATAGAACAAGAGATATAAATGGAGCTCATATAAACTTTTTAAGCGGATTGGCCAATCCAATAGGATTAAAAGTTGGTCCAACGTTAAGCATTGATGATTTGTTAAAATTAATTGATAAATTAAATCCTGAAAATGAAAAAGGCAGATTGACTCTAATAACAAGACTGGGACATGAAAATGTTTCTAAAATGCTTCCACAATTATTAAAAAAAATAAAAAGTGAAGGAAAAAATGTGAATTGGTTTTGCGATCCTATGCATGCTAATACAATTAAATCTTCAACTAATTATAAAACTAGACCGTTTAAAAATATTTTAAAAGAAGTAGAATTATTTTTTGATATTCATAAATCAGAAAATACTATTGTAAGTGGAGTTCATTTTGAAATGACTGGGCAAGAAGTAACGGAATGTACAGGTGGAGCTCAAGAAATTTCTGATGAGAAACTTGGTGATCGTTACAGAACACATTGCGATCCACGTCTTAATGCTTCTCAAGCCTTAGAAATGGCATTTTTAACTGCAGAAGCACTTAAAAAAATTAGAGAAGAAAAAAATAGTCAAAAAAAAAATATTATTGCTAACAATTAGAATTTTTTTTTAATTTTTATACTTTATAATTTTCATTAAATGAAAGTATCAAGGAAAATAGAATATATTAAAGAATGGATATTGAAATATTGTAAATCAATGTCTAATGAAGCAAAATCTCTTGTAGTAGGAGTTTCAGGAGGGATAGATTCTTCAGTTGTGAGTACGATCTGTGCATTAACAGGAAAAAAAACATTTGTTGTTTCTATGCCTATACAACAAAATAACGAACAATATAATTTAAGTTTAAAACATCAAGAATGGTTAAAAAAAAATTATAAAAATATTAAAACACTTGTTGTGCCACTTGATACTATTTTTAAAGATTTTCAGATTGCTTTGTCAAATTTTAATAGTTTACACGGTTTTGCTAATTCCCGTGCTAGACTAAGGATGACAACATTGTATCAAATAGCTCAAAGCAATAATGGTTTAGTAGTTGGCACAGGAAACAAAGTGGAAGATTTTGGAGTTGGATTTTATACTAAATATGGCGATGGAGGCGTAGATATTTCTCCGGTAGGAGATTGTACCAAAACAGAAGTTTGGGAAATGGGAAAAGAGTTAGGAATAATAAAGCAAATAATAGACGCGGTTCCAACTGATGGTCTTTGGGACGATTCAAGAAGCGATGAACATCAATTAGGCTTATCTTATGAAAACATAGAAGAAGCTATGAACAACTCTAATAGTAAATACTATAAAAAATATTCTAAAATAAGAGGACCAAATTTACATAAAATGAAACCTATCCCTGTATGTAAAATAAAAAGAAAATGATAAACAATAAAAAGATATTTTTATATGACAGTACATTAAGAGATGGCGCTCAAACTAAAGGTGTAGATTTTAGTCTTAGTGATAAAATTGCAATTGCAAAAGAGTTAGATGAGTTTGGCCTGGATTATATTGAAGGAGGTTGGCCAGGAGCTAATAATACTGATACTGCTTTTTTTAAAAAAGCTCCAAAATTAAAGTTTTCTAAACTTGTTTCTTTTGGAATGACTAATAAAAATACAATTTCTTTAAGAAAAAAATTTAATGAATTAAAAAAGAAATTTAAAGTAAACACTATATGTATTGTAGGTAAAACTTGGGATTTTCATGTTAACCATGCTCTAAATATAGATGAAAAAGAAAATTTAAGAATAATTAAAAGTAATATTGAATTTGCTACAAAATTTTTTAAAGAAGTTTTATTTGATGCTGAGCATTTTTTTGATGGATTTAAATCAAAAAAAGAATATGCATTAGATTGTATTAAAGTAGCAAATACTTCTGGAGCTAGTTGGGTAGTTCTTTGTGATACCAATGGAGGTACATTACCAAATCAAGTTGAGGAAATTGTAAAAGAAGTTTCTTTGCATATACCTGGAAATAAATTAGGTATTCATTGTCATAATGATACAGAAAACGCAGTAGCAAATACATTGGCAGCTGTTAGATCAGGAGCAAGGCAAGTTCAAGGAACTTTTAATGGATTAGGAGAAAGATGTGGAAATGCAAATTTAACCACCATTATACCTACATTAATTTTAAAAATGGGATTAGAAACTTCGATTAGTAAAAAAAAATTAAAAGATTTAACTAAAATATCAAAATTTATTGATGAAAGACTTTTAAGAAAGAATAATTCATCTCTTCCTTATGTTGGCGAATCTGCTTTTGCACATAAAGGAGGACTTCATGCTTCAGGTATCCAAAAACATGCAAAAACTTATGAACATATTGAACCTGAGATAGTTGGAAATAAAAGAAATATTATTGTTTCTAATCAATCAGGAAAATCAAGTTTGTCAATTAAACTAAAAGAGCTCAGATTTAAAGTAAATAATAAACAACTTGATTTTTTAATTAAAAAATTGAAGAAAAAAGAGTTCGAAGGTTATTCATATGATGGCGCAGAGGCAAGTTTTGAGCTTTTTATAATGAGAGAACTAACTAAGGTGCCAGATTATTTTAAATTAAAATCTTTTCAAGTTATCAATGAATATAAAGATTTAAAAGATAACTTAGAAGCAAATAATACTGCTAAAGCAAATGTGGTTGTTAAAGTAAACAAAGAATATTTTTCTAATTCGATTGGTAATGGCCCTGTTAATGCATTGGATAATGCTTTAAGAAGTGTTTTAATTAAATCATATCCTACTTTAAAGAAAATGAATTTAATAGATTATAAAGTTAGAATACTTACGCCAGATGAAGGGACAAAAGCAATAACCAGAGTTATTATTGAAAGTTCTGATGAAAACAAAAAAAACTGGTCAACAGTTGGCGTTTCTTCTAATGTTATTAACGCTTCATACATAGCATTAAAAGAAAGTATTACTTATAAATTAATTAAATCAAAAATTAAATCAGCTTTTGAAAAGTAAAAAAAATTTTTCTCCAATAATAATTTTATTCGAGCCACAACTGGAAGAAAACATTGGTGCTACAGCAAGAGCAATGCTCAATTTTAATTTTCATAATATTAGAATAATTAAAAAGGGATGGAAGCCTAGCAAAGTTACTTTTAAAAATTCAGCAAAAGCAGATGAGATTTTAAAAAATGCAAAAGTATTTAACAATTTAGAAGATGCAATTAATGACTTGCATTATATTTTTGCAACTTCTAATAGAAAAAGAGATTTAAATACCGATGTTGTTAATTTAAAAAAAGGGGCAAGAATTATAAATAATTACAAAAATTTTAAGGTCGGAATATTATTTGGGCCTGAGAGAAGCGGTTTAACTAACGAAGCGATTTCATTATCTGATAAAATTATTGAAATACCGTTAAATAAAAATTTTAAATCACTTAATTTGGCGCAAAGTGTACTTTTAGTTGTTTATGAATTATTTAATTTGAATTTATATAACATTAATTCTGTAAAGAAAAAAAAAACTAAAAAAAAAGAACTGCTTATTTTTTTTAAAGTTTTACAAAATTATTTAGAAAAAGTAAATTTTTTTAAGGTTAAAGAAAAAAAGAAAATTATGATGAGAAATATTAAAGCAATTTTTAATAAAGCAGAATTAACTGAAAAAGAAGTAAAAATTCTTTTAGGAATTATAAAAAATTTAACAAAATAAAAAATGTTAATTTATTGACAATTTATGTTTTTTTTAATATTCCTATAACCAAAATAAATGAGTATAAGAAAAAAACCAAAATATAAAATTGATAGACAATTAGGTGTTAACCTTTGGGGTAGACCTAAAAGCCCATATAACAAAAGAGAAACTAGACCGGGAGAACATGGCCAAAAAAATAGAAAACCTTCAAATTATGCATTGCAATTATCTGCAAAACAAAAATTAAAAAAATATTATGGATATGTTACTGAAAGACAATTTAAAAAATATTATATGCAAGCGTCTGCTGGCAAAGGAGATTCTGGTCAAATTCTAATCCAATTACTTGAAAGAAGACTTGATTCAGTATTATATAGAATGAAATTTGCTCCAACAATATTTGCTTCGAGACAATTTATTTCCCACGGCCATGTAAGAGTTAATGATAAAAAAATTAATATTCCTTCTTATAAAGTAAAGGATGGAGATCAAATTTCTTTAGTAGAAAAGTTTAAACAAGTTCCATCTGTTATTCTAGCTGTCCAATCTAAAGATAGAGACGTTCCAGAATATTTAACTGTTGATTATATAAAAATGAAAGGTGTTTTTGTTAAGACTCCAACATTAAAGGATGTGCCGTACCCAGTAGAAATGGAACCCAATTTAGTTGTAGAGTTTTATTCTAGATAAAATTAAATCTTTACGTCAATACCTTTAGTGTTAAATAATTCTAACAATTCTCCACTTTCAAACATTTCTTTTATTATATCGCAACCACCAACGAACTCTCCTTTAATATATAATTGAGGAAAAGTAGGCCAATTAGTAAATTTTTTCATATTTTCTTTAAAATCATCATCATGAAGGACATCTACATCAATATATTTAACATTCATTTTATTAAGAATTTGTACAACATGAGCCGAAAAACCACAACCTGGCATATCTTTTGTACCTTTCATAAATAAAACAATATCATTAGTTTTAATTGTTTCTTTTGCTTCTTCCACATTTTGAATAGTTATTGTCATTTTTCCTCCATTGTTTTTATTGATAATGCATGTAATTCTTCTTTTAGTTCCTCACTTAGACTATTATAAACCATTTTATGTTGTTCTAGTCTAGTTTTTCCATTAAATTCTTTCGAAGTTATTTCTGCAGAGAAATGATTATTATCTCCAACTAAATCTTTAATAACAACTTTAGCATCTGGAATTTTTTTTTTTATTAAACTCTCAATATCTTTAATATTCATTGCCATTTAATTATTTATATAGTTAAAAAAATTATTTTCAAAATTATTTTTTAATTCATTTAATTTAATTATTTGATTATTAATATTTAAGTAATTTCTTTTCATTATCCCAATTTTAAATAAACTTACTTTATTTTTTTTTGCTAATTCCTTTACTTTTTCTTCGTTATTAATAATTACAATATAATTGCCAGCATTTTCACCAAATAATATTTGGTAAAATATTTGGTTGTTATTAGTATTATTTGTAAAACTTTCTTTGATTTCAACACCAAATTGTTTATTAATTAACATTTTTAACAACGATATAATTGTTCCCCCGCTCGATACATCATTACAATATTTTATTAAGTTATTTTTAAATAAATTTAAAACGAAGTTTCCATTTTTTATTTCTTCATTATAATTTATTGGCGGAGGAGGACCAAGATTTTTATTATTTTTTAAAATAATTCTTTCTAAAAAACTTGAGCAAGAAATATTATTTGTTTTTTTTCCAATTAAATAAATTTTATCATTTTCTTTTATTAAACTTTTTTTATTTCTAGAGTTTGTATTTTTTATTAAGCCAATCATCCCAATAACAGGAGTCGGTGAAATTCCAATTTTATTTGTTTCATTGTAAAGAGATACATTACCAGAAATAACTGGAAGGGAATATTTTTTACATGAATTTATTATTCCCTTAACGCTCATAACAAATTGACCCATAATATTTTTATCTTCTGGATTACCAAAATTTAAATTATTTGTAATTGCTAAAGGGACTGCTCCTGTAGAAATAATATTCCTCCTTGCTTCACTCACTGCATGGATAGTACCAATAAATGGATCATATTTACAATAATTTGAGTTGCAATCAGTTGTCATTGCTAAAGATTTTTTTGTACCGTGAACTCTTACAATCGCAGCACCGTAACTTGGAGGTTTAATCGTATCACACATAACCATGTGATCATATTGTTCCCATATCCACTTTTTACTTGTTAAATTTGGACTTTTTAACAATTCAAAAATTACTTCTTTAACCTTATTTTTTTTTGGGAAAACAAATTTCTTTATTTTTTTAACTTTTTTGGGTTTTACCCAAGGTCTTTTATATTCAGGAGTATTTTTTTCAGTTAATGCAATAGGAATATCAGCAATTACGCTATTATCTTTTTTTATTATCATCTTTTTAGAATTTGTAATCTTTCCAATTACCGACATATCCAGATCCCATTTATCAAAAATTTTTTTTGCTTTTTTTTCACAACCTTTTTTTAGAATAATAAGCATACGCTCTTGGCTTTCTGATAGCATTATTTCATATGGACTCATATTTTTTTCTCTTAAAGGAATTTTATTTATATTTAATTCGATTCCACAATTACCCTTTGCAGCCATTTCAAAAGATGAACAAGTTAACCCGGCAGCACCCATATCTTGAATTGCAACAATCATATTTGTTTGCATTAATTCAAGACAAGCCTCCATTACAAGTTTTTCAGTAAATGGATCTCCAACTTGTACTGTAGGTTTTTTTTGTTTTGAGTTATCGTCAAACTCAGCTGATGCCATAGTTGCGCCATGAATACCATCTTTACCTGTTTTAGCACCCACGTAGATAATAGGATTGTTAATTCCAGCTGCTTTAGAAAAAAAAAGTTTATTTTTTTTCGCTACACCAACTGCCATTGCATTAACTAAAATATTCTTATTATAATCTTCATTAAAATAGCATTCACCTCCTACTGTTGGAATACCCATACAATTTCCATAATTTGAAATTCCTGAAACAACACCAGATAAAAGATATTTTTGTTTTTTTTGTTTTATATCGCCAAATCTTAAAGAGTCTAATATTGCTATCGGTCTTGCACCCATTGTAAAAATATCTCTTAAAATTCCGCCAACTCCAGTAGCAGCTCCTTGAAAAGGTTCAAGATAAGATGGGTGATTATGACTCTCAATTTTAAAAACTATAGAGTCATTATCGCCTATATCTATAATTCCTGCATTTTCACCAGGTCCACAAATTACTATTTTTGATTTAGACGGCAGTTGTTTTAACCATTTTTTGGAAGATTTATAACTACAGTGTTCGCTCCACATTACAGAATAAATTCCAAGTTCAAGCAAGTTTGGTTCTCTTTTCAAAATTTCTGTTATTTTTTTGTATTCAAGATTATTTAGATTATGAATATTAAGTAGTTCTTTTAGATTATTTAATTTGTCCAATTTAATTTATACTTTCAAAAATACTTCTAAAAAATTTAATACCATTTTCTCCACCTAAAAGTTCTTCTGAACATCTTTCAGGATGAGGCATCATGCCTAAAACATTTCCTTTCAAATTTACAATCCCAGCAATATTCATTATCGATCCATTAGGATTATAATTATTTTTTACATTTCCATTATCATTACAATATTGAAAAATTATTTGATTATTATTTTCTAATTCTTTTAAAGTTTCTTTACTACAGTAATACCTTCCCTCCATATGCGCTATAGGGACATTAATAATTTCATTTAATTTATATTTTTTTGAGACAAAAGTATTATTATTCTTAACTTTTAAATAAATTTTTTTACAAATAAATTTTAGATTTTCATTTTGTAAAAGTGAGCCAGGTAACATTTTGCTTTCAGTTAAGATTTGAAATCCATTACATATTCCAATTATTTTTGTACCATTCTGGGATCTCTTTTTAATTTCCTTCATAATCGGCGAATGTGAACCAATTGCACCACATCTAAGATAGTCTCCATAAGAGAAACCTCCTGGTAAAATAATTAAATCATAATTTGTAAAATTTTTTTCCTTATGCCAAATATAATCAGGCTTTTTTCCGCATATATTTTTTATGGCCCAAGAAATATCCCTATCACAATTGGATCCAGGAAATACAACTATTGCTACTTTCATTATTTATTTTAAAAACTTAATTTTATATTTTTCAGTTAAAGAATTAGTCAAAACATCTTCACACATTTTTTCTATATTCTTTTTTTCTTTATTTGACGAACTTGTATTTAAATCAATTTCAATTAACTTTCCTTGTCTTACACTTTTTACATTTTTAAATCCAAGACTATTTAATGATTTTTTTATTGTGTTGCCTTGAGGATCTAAAATTGCATCTCTAAGCATTACTTCGATCTTAATCTTCATTTTATAAACTCTTTTGTTAATTCTGTTACAAGTTGATACTTGTTTGCAACTTGAGATAAATCTTCGCCATCTCTAAAAGATTGTTTATCTAATTGGTTTCCAGGATTGCCACCTGGCCAAATACGCCAGCTATCATTATCAACAACATCAGATAGTACTAAAAGTTTATCTTTTGATCGAAAACCTAACTCAAATTTTATATCTACGAGGTGTACAGGACCATCATTAGTAGAAATGTTTTTCCAACTTTTTTCTATAGCTTTAAAGGAGGGAATAACAATTTTATTAATAGCACTGTCTATTTCTTGTGGATTAAGCAAGATTTTAGAAGTCATTAAAGCTTCGCCTTTAATGGGGTCTTTTGCTGAATATAATTCCCATTGATCTCCAAGCTTGATATATGGATCTGTATATACGCCATCAGCCCATTTACCATCTACTAAATATTTTTCTCTAGCTTCATTTTCATCCATTTGTATAGGCTTATCTACATTAGGTGGCATTACAACAGCATGTTTGTGAAATATTTCCCATACAGGCTCTTTAAAACAAAAAGGTTCTCCCTTATTATCGTAGTCTGGGTTACGTTTTAAGTAACTACCAAAAGCATAACGCCTAACTACAAATTCAAGTGGTAACATATTACATTCTTCATGTAGCATTGTGTTTGGCGATGTTAGGTCAATAAAAGATGTAGGTATATTATTTTTCCCAAGCATTTTAAATACATTCGATGCTTGTATTGTTTTTTGTATTCCAATATCAGTCAGTTCTTCTTTTTTAGCGGCATCCCCACCTGTTAAAAAATCTTTTGAAATCATATTAATTGTAAAAGGTTTATCACCCTTTTTAATTAATTTTGTTTTACCTTCAACTAAAGTAGTCATATTTGGATATTTTATATTATTTTTTTAAAACAAAAAAATATTTATATATTACTCAAACTTTAAAAACTTTTGAGAAAATATAGTCAATTTTTTTCAAATAATTCTTTTCATTAAAAAGTTTTTTAAGTTCAGAATCACTTATTATGCCGTTAATTCTTTTATCTTTCTTTATTACATCTAAAAAATTCTCTTTAGTTTTCCATACAGTCATAGAATTTTTTTGGACTATATCATAAGCTACTTGTCTATCTACTCCTTTTTTTTCTATAAGTTCTAGCAATAAAGCTTGTGAAAAAACTAAGCCATTTAATAAATTTAAGTTTTTTTTCATATTTTCAGGATATATTTTTAAATTTGAAATTAAATTAGTTAACCTAGTAAGAGCAAAATTAAGTCCAATTGTAACATCAGGAGCCAAAATTCTTTCAACAGACGAATGCGATATATCTCTTTCATGCCAAAGTGCAATATTTTCAAGCATAGGTACAACAGAAGATCTGATATATCTAGAAAGACCTGTTAAATTTTCAGATAGAACTGGATTTTTTTTATGAGGCATTGCAGAAGACCCTTTTTGGGTTTTAGAAAAGAATTCCTCAACTTCTCTTACTTCTGTTCTTTGTAAATGTCTTATTTCAATTGCAATTCTTTCAATAGAACTTGCTATAATTGCAAAAACTGAGAATAAATGAGCGTGTCTGTCTCTTGGAATTATTTGAGTTGATATTTTTTCACTTTTCAAACCTAATTTTTTAGCTACAAAATTTTCAATTGCTGGATTAATAGTTGCATAAGTTCCTACCGCTCCTGAAATTGCACAAATTGATACATCTTCTAAAGCAATTTTTAGTCTATTAAGATTTCTTTCCATCTCAGCAAAAAAACTTGCTATTTTTAAACCAAAAGTAGTAGGTTCCGCATGTATTCCATGGGTTCTGCCTAAACAAATAGTTTTTTTATATTTTTTAGCTTTTATTTTTAGAGCTTTTAAAAGATTTTTTAAATCATTGATTATAATTTCAGTTGCCTGTTTAAGCTGTAAAGAAAAAGCTGTATCAATAATATCTGAAGAAGTAACTCCTTGATGTATATATCTAGAACTTTTCCCAACTTTTTTTGAGACACTATTTAAAAAAGCTATTACTTCATGATGTGTTTTTTCATCTAACTTTTCAATATCTTTTACATCAATTTTTGATTTATTTTTAATAAGTAAAAAATCTTTTTTTGGTATTTTTTTATCAATGCAAAGCTTTTCACATATAGCTATTTCTATTTTAAGCCAGATTTCATATCTGTTTTTATCAGACCAAATGGAAGAAATTTTTTCGTTAGAGTATCTAGGTATCATTATTTAATATTGTAACAATTTTTTATATTTCAATAAGGAGGTTTATGATAATTTTTTGGCGATAAAGTAAATATTTCATAACCATTTTTAGTTACACCTATGGTGTGTTCAAATTGAGCAGATAATTTTCTATCTTTTGTTACAGCAGTCCAACCATCGTTTAAAATTTTTACTTTATCTGTACCTGAGTTAAGCATAGGTTCAATAGTAAAAATCATCCCTTCTTTTAACTTTAAACCATGATCTTTTGTTCCATAATGTAAGACACTTGGAGCTTCATGAAAATCCCTACCAATTCCATGACCACAAAAATCTTTCACAATTGAAAAATTATTTTGTTTTGCTATTTGTTCTATTGTATATCCTATGTCACCTAAAGTTACTCCAGGTTTAGTTTTTTTTATACCTTCCATCATAGATTTATAAGTGACTTCTATTAATTTTTTTGCTTTTACATTTGTAGTTTCACCCACAATAAACATTCTACTAGTATCTCCATGCCAGCCATCTAATATTACAGTTACATCAATATTTATTATATCTCCTTTATCCAAAATTTTTTTTGAAGGTATACCGTGACACACAACATGATTAACAGATGTGCATATTGATTTAGGGAAACCGTTATAATTTAAAGGAGCAGGTTGCGCTTTATTATTTACTATAAAATTATGACATAATCTATCTAGTTCTTCGGTCATTACTCCTGATTGAACATATTTTGTTATAAAATCTAAAGTTTTAGCTGCAAGATTTCCTGCTTTTCTCATATGTTTAAAATCCAATGGATTATAAATATTTATTTTTTCTTTTTTTGAATTAGACTTAATCTCAAGATTTGTCATATTTGATAACTAAAAATAATATTCTAATGAAAAAATTAAAAAATCCAACTGCATGTGTAATTATTATTGGAAATGAAATCTTATCTGGAAGAACTTTAGATACTAATAAACAGTATTTATGTAAAGAATTAACTTTAAACGGTATAGATGTTATTGAAGCAAGAGTGATAAAAGATAACAAAAAAGAAATTATAAATACAGTTAATGAGGTAAGAAAAAAATACAATTATGTTTTTACAACTGGTGGAATAGGACCGACACATGACGATATTACTTCGATTTCAATAGCAAATGCTTTTAAAGTTAAATTAATAAAAAACAAAGAAGCACTATTGATACTAAAGAAATTTTATAATTTAAAAAATGAAAAGCTTAATAAAGCAAGACAAAAAATGGCATTAATACCTAAAGGTGCCGAACTCCTACATAATCCAGTAACTAAAGCTGCAGGTTTTAGAATAAAAAATGTTTATGTCATGGCAGGCATACCTAAAATTATGATTGCAATGTTTAAAAAAATTATAAAGAAAATTAAACATGGCATACCTGAAATATCTAAAACAATCCTAATAAATTTTCCTGAAAGTTGTATCGCTGAAGATTTAGAAATTATTCAAAAAAAATTTAATAATATTGAAATAGGTAGTTATCCATTTATGAATGGAAAAAAAAAAGGAGTAAATGTAGTTTTAAAAGGTAGAAATTTAAATCAAATTCGTAGTGCAGAGAAAGAAATAAAAAAAATAATTAAATTATTATAAATTTTTTTCAGAAGTATTTTTCGGAAAAAAAGATAGCAACCATCCTATTAAAAACCAGAAACAAATTGCGTTCCAATTTGAAAAAATATTTAAAGAAGGCATCATTGGTAATAATTTAGGAAATAACGATAACAATATTCCTAAAGCAATAATTTGATTTGAAATAATTCTTTTATTTTTAAAAATTTTTTTGCATGTAGTAACAATAAAAAAAATAAAAAGCAACAAACCTATTAATCCAGTTTCAGCTAACCAAGTTAAATAAAGATTGTGAGGATGGCTTGAACAAGTCGGCTCATAGTGTTTTTTTAATCCTTGATTATAATGGCCTTTCCAAGGAGATACGCCATAACCTGTGCCCAAATGCCCTTTTGATAAGAATTTATCTTTTTCACATGCAATTCTATAATTCTTTAAGCCTATACCAAAAATAGGGTGGTGCGTAAACATTTTAAATGCTGTTAATGAAAGCGAGCCATATGCAGAATTACTGTAATTTTTTATTTCTTCAATAGTTTTATAATACGTATTGTCTTTTTTATTATTTACATTAGAACTGTATAAAAATGTACCTACAAAAAATATTGTAATTGCAAAAATAATAATTTTTTTTTTATTCCAGAAAAAATAAATCATAAACACTACGGAAGATATAAAGATTGATAAAATAGATGCTCTATGACCACTTTCAAAAATTAGATAAATATTTATTATTAGGAAAGATAACAATAAAATTAGTAGGAAATTATATGATAATTTTTTTTTTATCATTTTTAAAACTCCAAGTATTATTGGAAAAATAAAGTATGATAAGAAAATACCTGATTTAGGTGCATCCTTAAATGGCCCTGATAATCTATTATGACCACCAGCAAATTTAGGAGACTCAAATAATAATTCTCTTAGTTCACTGTATAATGAATAACCAGCAAATTTCTCAATCAACATTTCAATATTGACATACATTAAAGTAATTAACGTACAAAAAATTAATCTATTTATATTTTTTTTGTTATTTAAAAAAAAGAACTGCAGTGAAGCAGCAAAAATTACGAATCTTACCCAACTAATAGATCTTGAAAATGCTAACTCTACGTTATAAGCAAAAAAACTTGTAATTATTAACCAAAAATATATTGCTAAGCAAATTTTTACCCAGGGCTCTTTTAACCACAACCAATTATTATTTTTAACAGAGAGAAAAATAAAAAAAAATGATGCACCTACAGCTATAATATCTGCTATTGAATTACTAAAAACCAAAACCAAAGGTATTAAACAAATACACCATGAAATTATATTGGAAATTATTAAAATATTATTTTCGTTATTTTTTTGATACATATTTTTTTTTATTTTTTAAATAAGAAAACTCTTCTAAAATAAAGTTCTATTAATTTAAAAAAACTATAAATAATTTGTAACTTTGGTATTTTAGAATCACCTTTAAATCTATCCTTAAAATGAATTGGAATCTCACAGCACTTTAATCCTGAATAATAAATGTAAAAGAAAAATTCAATTTGAGAAGAATAATCTTCTGTATTAAATTTAGATTTACATAATGTTTTTAAACATTTTTTATTATATATTCTATATGATGTTGTAAATTCATAAAATGGCATTTTTAGAAAAAGATTACATAATTTATTAGCTGATCTACTTAAAAAATTTCTTATACCTTTGTATTCAGATTTTCCTCCTTTTATATATCTTGAACCAATTATAAAATCATTTCTTTTCAATTTATTTATAAATAAAGGAATTTTTTCTGGATCATGCGACAAATCTGCATCCAAAGTAATTATAGCAATATAATTATTTTTTAAGGCAAAATTAAAACCAGTCCTTAATGCAGAACCAATTCCCATTTTTTCTTTTCTTTTAATAAGAAATAAATTTTTGTATTTCAATTTTAAACGTTTTACAACTCCCGATGTATCATCTGGAGAGTTATCATCAATAATAAGTAAATCAATTTTTTTTTTAGTTTTAAAAACTTTTTTACATAGAATTTCTATATTCTCACGTTCATTATAGGTAGGTGCACAAACCAGAATTTTTTTCATGTTATAATATTTTTTTACTGTTTAAGTATACTTTAAAATTAGCGTTTAATTTCAAAGCTAAACATTAAATTATTTTTTTTTTATAATAATCTGCAAGTTCATACATTTTTAAACATTTTCTTTTAGATTCCGATATCATTTCAAAAACTTTTTTTAAATTTTTTATTTTTTCATCTAAAGGAATATTAAATCTTTGAAGATAATTTTTATGTTTAAATGATATGTCTTGATTTGATGTGAAATCTGCTGGGTGAAAAAGAAGGTAAAAATACTTATTATTATTTAAAAAGTTTTTCAATGATTTAAAAAAAAATTTCCATCCAAATACAAATCCCACTGTATACCATAATGGAATATGCAACTTTGATTTAGTAGGTAAAGGCATTATTAAAATTTGTTTATCTTTGTTTTTAGTATTTTTTTTTAGTGACTTATTTACAAAAAAAGGTTTTGTTGATAATAAAAAATGATGAATCCAATCTTTTCTATCAATCATTCTTAAAAATCTTTCAGACCCTATATGATTGAAAGCATTTACAATATAAAATAAAAATAGGCCAAATGATGGAAATATAGAGTGATCATAAGCATAATTTAGATCAATTAGTTTACTTATAATTTTTTTTGATATATTCCAACTTGGAGAAATAAATCCCTTCGGTTCTTTTTTAGTACATTTGTATATAATTTCATGTGTTTTAAATATTTCTTCATTAATTTTATTAACATTTAAAGAACCTAAATTATGAAGATGCGACCAAGAATGGTTCCCAATTTCATGACCAGCACTTGACCAATCTCTAACTCTAGAAAAAATTTCTTTATTTTTTAAATCTTTTCCAATTACAAAAATAGAAATTTTAATATTATGTTTATTTATTACATCTATAACTCTATCGAAACCTTTAAAATAACTTGGATCTTTAAATTTTTTTGGAAAACCAAGAGACTCATTTATACTATCAAAATTAAGAGATATGGATATTGGTTCTATTTTTGTCACTTATTAAAGTATAAAGCATTTACAAAATCTCTTAACAAAATTATTTTTCCATTTTTTTTTTTAAAAGTAATAAAATCCTTTTTTTTTGGTATCGAATTATAACTTGAAACAATTTTTTTTTTAAAACAATTTTTTTTATTAATTTTATATATTATTTTAAGTGATTGATAAATATCAAAAGGATATTGATTAAAAATTTTTAGATAAAAACCTATCATCGAGATATTTTTTTTTATTTCTCTTTGTAATAACATTTTCCCTGTATCTATCTTTTCTGAAATAACATGGTAAGTAACACCTTGCTCCTTATCATTAATTGTGTTCCAAAAAAAAGGCAATATACCTCTGCCATTCGGTAGAATGCTTGCGTGTTTATTAATTATACCTTTTTTAACACTTCTAATTAATTTTTTTTTTAATATATCCTGTGTTGTTATTAATAAAATATCTATTTTTTTTTCTTTAATCCATTTAATAAAATTTTTTTGTTCACAATTTTTTATATAAAAAAAAGGTATATTATTTTTTTTACTTAAATCTTCGAAAGAAGATGGGAACTTTCTGATTTGTCTTATTATTTTTGATAATAAAGTAAATGTTGTAAGTAAAAAAAAATTTTTTATCCCAAATGTTTTTAAATACCACAAATATAATTTTTTAGGTTTCAAACCAGCCATTTCTTTTCTAGATATAAAAATGCCTTTCAAAAAAATATTTTTTTTTTTAAATAATTTTATTGTTTTAGCCCATGTTGGCAGTAAAAAAGTTTGGTCATTACTTGTAATAACAGCTATGTTAATATTTTGTAATTTTTCTAATTTCATTGCTACTTACCTATTTGAAAATTCTTTGTTTTTTATAATCAAGATAAAAAATTGAAATAAGGATTATGCTTGCTGTTAAAAATAACATATATTTATCATGAATGGCAAATGTTGAGAAAATTAATATATATTTAAAAATTTTACTAGCTTTTTTAAAAATAAATTTCCAGTTTAAATTAAATAATAAATAATAAATTGAAGGAATTAAAAGAAATCCCTCGTAATCTTTCAATAAAGGATAACAAATTGTAATTATTAAAATACTTATTGATAAAATTTGTTTTTTTGAAATTTTATTATTTTTAAAAAGAATAATAAATATTGATAATAGAAATAAACCACATATTAAAAACCATAAGAATTGTAAAAATATTATGTTTTCCTCAAATATTCTAAAAGTAAAAAATTCTGAAAAACCTTTTAATATTGAATAAAAACCAAAACCACCTCCATATAAATTAAAGAACTCAGGTGATCTCAAATAAGTTAAATGATTTAGAAAGTCAATAAAAATTACGGGGTTATTAAAATAAGAAAATAGATAAAAAGTTAATATTGTACATAGAGATATAAATGTATAATTTAAAAATTTTTTTCTTTCGATTAAAAATAATAAAATTAAAAATATTAAATACGTAATTTTAAACAAACACATTACAGTTAATATTATAAAAACTGGACGCATATTTTTTTTTTCAATGGCGTAATATAAAGATATTCCTAATAAAGAATATAAAATTATAGTAATGTTACCAGTTAGTAGACCTGTAAAATTTAAACCTCCAAATGAAAAAAAAAAAATTAAAAGAAAAAAAAAAATATTTTTATTTTTAAAAAATATTTCTTTTATTAAAGTTAAATTTAAAAACAATATAGGAAATATAATTAAGCCCCATAATATAGTAGACCACAATTGTGTGAAATTAGTAAATATTGAAAACATACTAAGTGTAAAAGGAGGGTAAAAATATTCTAAAGCATTAGGATAACTATTTAAGCATTCTGATAATGCATTTGGTTTATAAGGATTTATATCATTCAAGTAAGTAATAGCGCCGCATCTGTAGACTATAAAATCTCCAAAAATTGTTCTTCCACCAATTATTACTTTTTCAAAAAAATTTAAAATTATATTAAAAAAAGAAATAAAAAGTGGGGAATAAAGTAATAAATTTTTAAGCGTACTATTACTAATAAAAGATTTTACATGTTTTATATAATTTTTGTAATACAATCTTTTGAATAATTTAAATATAAAATTTATAGATTATTGATAAATTTATTATAAAACCTTATGAAAAATTTTAAAAGTAAAACAATTTGTATTATAATTGGGACTAGACCTGAACTCATAAAGCAAATTCCCATTTATAATCAATGTGTAAAAAGAATTGGTAGAAAGAATGTTTTATTAATAAATTCTGGACAACATAAAAAGTTTTTAAATTTTTATATAAAAGAAAAAAAAATAAAATTTGATATAACAATAAGAAATAATGAATCTTCTAAATCTTTAAAAGAAAATTTAATAAATTCAATTGATATTTTTTATAAAATTTTTAAAAAAATTAAACCAAAAATTGTTCTAGTACAAGGAGATACAACAACTGCTGTTGGTTGTGCATATGCAGCATTTTTAAATGATTCAATTATTGCACATAATGAGGCTGGTTTAAGAACTTATGATAACATGAATCCTTACCCAGAAGAATTAAATAGAAAATTTATATCATCTGTAAGTAGCTTGCATTTTGCGCCTACCAGATTAAATATGATGAATCTCGTTAAAGAAGGAGTTGATAAAAAAAAGATTTTTATTGTTGGCAATCCAGGTATCGATAGTTTTTTTTCATTTTTAAAAAGAAAAAATGATAACACTGCAAGGAAAATAATACAATATGCTCAAGAAAATTTAAAAAAAATAGTTTTGTTAACTGCTCATAGACGTGAAGCCAGAGGAAAAAATTTAGATAAATGTTTTAAAACGTTAAAAATATTTTTTAAAAAGAATAAAGATTTACTTTTAGTATGTCCAGAACACCCAAATAAATTTGCATCAGACAGTATAAATAAATATTTAAAAAAATTAGAGAATTTTTATTTAACAAAACCATTAAGTTATTTAAGCACATGTAAACTTATATTAAATTCTTTATTTGTTGTAACAGATTCAGGAGGCATACAGGAAGAGTGCTCTACCATTGGCGTGCCTGTTGTAATATGTAGAAAAAGAACAGAAAGACAAGAAGTTTTAAAATTAAAAATAGGAAAATTAACAGGTTTTAAATCTGCAGATATATTAAATGCTTTGTGTTGGGCAAAGAAAAAAGGAGTTAATTTAAAGTCATGGGAATTCCGTCCATACGGAAATGGAAAAGCTTCAATAGAAATTGTAAATATTATTAAAAAAAAATTAGTTTAAAAATTTTTATATATTTTTTTCGAATTCAAATTAAATCCTAGAATTTTAATTAAAGTGCCTATGCCAGGTACGATATTACCAATTAAAATAGCAAAAAAAGTTCCAAGAAATAACAGAGGGTTTCTTGATATTTTTGCACTTTCGAAAAAAACGATAGCTAAATAAAATATTAATATATTGGTATATATTTTTCCCCATATAGGATAAAAAAATGCTATTGGAAAGGATAACAAGAAAACTAAAAAAAATAAAAAAATCAATGATAAAAAATAAAAAAAATTTTTCTTAATTTTTAATAGATTAATTACCCCTTCACCATAAACTAGTCTTTGTCTAAAAAAATTTTTTAAGTCTCTACTTTTATGGAAAATTCTTACGTTTGGAGAATATAAAATTTTTTTTCCATTTTTTCTTAGTCTTTCACCAAAATCCCAATCTTCACCAGTAACTAAATTAGCATTCATCCCACCTACTTTTTTATATGTTTTTTTTTTTAATATTAAATTACAAGTAGGTAAATAGTTACAATATTTTTCTTTTTTTAAATTTTTTCGAAAGTTTAATACGGTTACTAAAAAACTTCTTCCAGCATTAGAAACACATTTTTCGATATAACTTTGTGAAGGAAAATCTAGTTCGGTTCCTCCAACAGCTTCAATATTTTTTTCTTTTAATAATTTTATACCATTTTCTAACCAATCTTTACTTGGATAAGCATCACTATCAAGGAAAGCTATAAAACTGGTTTTTGTTAAATTTACTGCAATGTTCCTTTTTTCTCCAATTGAAATTGATCCCGTAGATACTAATTTTGTATTTTTTCTTTGTAATAATGATTTTTTTTTATCTAAATAATCTAAAACTATAATTATAGGAGTATCAGGATACTTTTTTTTACAAACATCCACACAATTAATTAAATTTTTTTCTATTATTTTTGCTGGTATAATTATTGTTATATCTTTGAGATTTATTTTTTTTTTTACCACGATTTCCCAAAAACTGATTCAATTAATTCTGGTTGATATTTAATATTTCCTAAAATATTTAAAGACCATGCGCAATCATAAGTACAATGACAATTAGTTTTTTTTATCCAATTTTTTACATCTAGAGTTTTTTTATTATGCCAGAGAGATAAAAAATCATAATTAAAATCTCTTATGTTACCTAGTGGTTTGTCTAAAATTTCACATGGGTAAATTGTTCCTTCTGATCCAATTATTCCAAATAATGATCCTGCATGGCAAGTGCTTGCAAAATAAGGTTTTAAATACTGTTTTTTCATTATTTTATAAAGCATAAAATTTTTTTTATTAATAATCCTACCTTCCAATGTATTTGAATTATAATTTTTTAAATTGTTATTTTTATAATCTTCCAAAATTTTATTTGTTAGATATGTATAAGCTTTTAATATTTTTCTCTTTTTATTTTTTGGTATTTTATATACGCCTTCATCTCTAACTATATTGGCAGTTATTGAATTTACTTTATAATCTTTTTTTAAAGTATCATAAAGTTTTGGAACATTTTTATAATTTTCATGAGAACATGTAATTGCAACATTAACCATTATATTTCCAGATATATTTTTCAAAGATTGGTATGATTTCATTGCTTTTTCAAAAAGATTTGGAATTTTTCTTATTTTTGCGTGTTGTTTAGGTAAATCATCAATTGATATAGAAATTAAAACTTTTTTTTTCGGAAATTCTTTACTAATTGATTTGGCAAATTTAACCATTCTTAAAGGCAAGCTACCATTTGAAGGCATAGTTATTGAATCGATATTTGTGTTTTTAAAGTAACACCTAGCAATGTCTAATATTTCTTTTCTTGCGAAAGGTTCACCGCCGGTTAAATTTACATTTGTTAGATTTGGACCAAGATTTTTTGTTATTTTATCAATTTCATTTACTGTTAATTCATTTTTAAATGTTTTTGGATTATCAAAATCAATAAAACAAAACGAACATCTAGCATTGCATCTATTTGTAACAAAATGAACTAAACTAACAGGGTATTTGCGTGCAATTTGTAAGTTATATGCTAGTGATAATTTTTTTAACATTATTTTATTAGTTTAATCAAAAATTCTTAGAATAATTAATTTTAAATAATTAAATATTGTTTTAACTACATTCATTTTAGATGCTGTTGGTTTTTTTTTGTAATCTAAAATAATTGGAATTTCAAAAAAATTTATATTAGTTTTTCTAAGTTTTAAAAGAATCTCAAGTTGCATCTCAAAACCAGCAGCAGGTAAATATTTATTTCCAATAATAGAAAAAAAATTTTCTATTGTTTTTTTATCATACAACCTATAACCAGAAGTAAAATCTCTTATGCCTTTAGTCATAAAAAAAATATTAAAAATAATAAAAGCTGTTAAAGAAAGTAAGTTTCTTAAAAATGGAACGTTTTTCACAAGACTTCCTTTTTGAAACCTTGAAGCTATAACAACAAAGTTATCTTTTTTTTCTACCTTTCTAAGCATTGTTATAATTTGATTTGGATTGTGTGTGTTGTCACAATCCATTAAAACAAGCTTATCATTACCAATACTTTTTTTTTTAAAAAATAAAATAAGTGTATATAAAGTGTTTCCAAGACCTTTATTTTTTTTATTATTAATGATTTTTATATTTAATTTTTTTTGAAATTTTTTTGCATTTAAAAGTGTTTTATCTTTTGAACCATCATTTACAATAATAACTTTAATTTTATTAATTTTTTTTTTTAAACTAATTATAGATTCTAATACTTTTTTAATTGCTTTTTCTTCGTTAAATGCAGGTAACCCTATCCAAATCGTACAATTATTTAACATAATTTATTGAATTATATATTTAAAATTCCTTATTTACTAAATAAAGTTTATTTTAAATTTTTTATTTTTATTATAATGTAATCTATTTTTTTTTTAAAAATTGCCCTCCTGGCGGAATTGGTAGACGCACAGGACTTAAAATCCTGAGGATCGCAAGATCCGTCCCGGTTCAAGTCCGGGGGAGGGCACCACATTTTATGATAGATTCAGTTAATTTTTTTGGTTTATTAGGAGGTTTTTTAACTACCATAGCATTTGTTCCACAAGTAATTAAATCTTGGCGTGCTAAAAGCGTTAAAGATTTATCTTTTTTGTGGTTAATAATTTTTAATTCCGGAGTTACTTTTTGGTTAATTTATGGTTTTTTAAAAAGTGACATTGCAATAATTTTAGCTAATTCTATAACGCTTATTTTAGCTAGCTCTCTTTTATTCATGAAAATAAAAGAATATTATAGCTAATATTTTACAGGTATTGGGTCTAAGCTTCTCCAAAGATACCAAGTTGCTACAGTTGACCAAGGCTGCCATTTTTTTTTAAATTTTTTAACTTCTGATTCTTTTAAAGGATATTTTAAATTATAGTTAACAGATACAGCTTTTTGAAGACCTATATCTGAAGAAGGAAAGATATTTGGTCTTAAAAGATAAAAAATTAAAAACATTTCAGCAGTCCATCTTCCTATGCCTTTGATTTGTATTAAATCATTAATTACTTTTTCATCTTCAATCTTTTTCCATTTTTTTTCTATATTTTTATTTTTTTTAAAAAAATTAGCTAAATTTAATAAATAATTTACTTTTTGTTTTGAGAAGCCACATTTTGCTATTTCATTTTTTTTAGATTTTAAAATATTGTTCGGTGTTATTTTTTTTATTTTTTTTTCAAGTTTTTCCCAAATAGAATTTGCAGCTTTTATAGATATTTGTTGACCAGTAATTGATTTTGCTAGAGTTAAAAAGGCATTTTTTTTACTTTGCAATTTTTCTGTTCTATATCTATTGATTATTTTTTTTAAAATTATATCTTTTTTTTTAAGTGTATTTATTGCTAATAACCAATTTTTGTTTGTTAATTTAATGATAGTTTTATGCACAATATAAATTTAAAATTTTCTAGTTATACAATTAATATTAAATTAAGGTCTACTAAAACCGCTAATGCTATTAAAAATATTTTGCCTTTTAAATCAATAGTTAAAACATGGGGGGAAGAAATATATTTTGAAATACCTATTGAAGAAAGTTTAGATTTAGAAAATAATGCAAAAGATATAATAAATGTTGGAGAAATAGCATATTGGGTTGAAGGAAAATGTATAGCAATTGGATATGGAAAAACACCAATATCAAAAGGAAATGAAATTAAATTAGCTGCAAGAACTAATATTTGGGGCGATGCAAATTTAAATGTTAAAAAATTAAAAAATATAAAGGATGGAGATGAGGTTATTATTTCTTAAAATTTTTTTTATTTTTCTAATATTTCAGCCAGTTTTTGCATTACCAATTCCTGGTGAAAAATATTTTATTGATGTTAACTCTCTTTCTGAACCTTATGAAACAAAAAGTGTAGCAAATAGTTATAATTTTGTTAGTGAAAATCCTTGTTCATTAAAAGCTCCCAAGAATTTTAAAGTTGATTTATTCGCAAAAAATCTTGATGGACCGAGAAATATAAAAGTAGCAAGTAATGGCGATGTTTTTGTTGTTGAATCATATACTGGCAACATTAAAGTTCTAAGAGATAATGATAACGATGGTAAAAGTGATATGGAAAAGATTTTTGCCAAAGATTTTAACAAGCCTTTTGGCATAGATATAAATAATGGTTTTCTTTATATTGCAGATACAGATTTTGTATGGAAAATTCCATATATACCAGGTCAATTAGTTCAAAAAAGTAAAGCAATAAAAGTAACAGAGCCAAATGCTCTTGGAGATAGCAGTGGTCATTGGACAAGAAATATAGCAATTAAAGAAAATAAAATGTATATTGCTATCGGAAGCAGGGGTAATATAGAAATTGAAGAATATCCAAGAGCAACAATTCAACAATTAGATTTAATTACTAATAAACAAATAAATTTTGCAACAGGCATAAGAAATCCTATTGGATTAGATTTTCATCCAATTACCAAAAAACTTTTTGCTGTTGTAAATGAAAGAGATGGAATGGGTGATAATTTAGTACCTGATTATTTCTCAAAAATTAATCAAGATAATTTTTTTGGTTGGCCTTACTTCTATCTGGGTAACAACATTCAACCAAAAATCAAGATTCCGAAAAATTTTAAGAAAATTTTAGTTAATGTTCCTGATGTTTTATTTAAATCACATTCAGGACCAATAGATTTTATTTTTTATAATAAAAAACAATTTCCAAAAGAATATTATGGAAATGCCTTCGTTGCTTTGCATGGATCATGGAATTCGAGTCGACCAGCTGGTTATATGGTAGTCAGAATTCCTTTTAAAAATAATAAACCCATTGGTAACTATGAATCTTTTGTAACTGGTTTTTGGTTTTCCGGAGATAAACAAGCTAATGTTTGCGGACGACCAGCTGGGTTAGGTATAAGCAATGATGGATCTCTTTTAATTTCAGATGATGTTGGCAATAATATTTGGCGTGTATACTACAGTGATAATTAATTTTTTTTAAGAGGGTAAAAATATTTTTCCAATAGGTGACGAAAATCCAACTGTAAGAAAACCTTTTATAACATACGGGATTCTTGGTTTATGTATTTTGATTTTTTTATGGCAAATTTCACTGCCTGAAGATTTTTTTATGGGAATAAAAAATTTTGGGTTAGTTCCTTCAGATATTTACATTTATAAAATTTTTTCTTCCATGTTTTTACATGGAAGTTGGATGCATTTAATTGGTAATATGGCATATCTTTGGATATTTGGAAATAATATCGAAGATTATTTAGGTCATATAAAGTTTCTAATCTTTTATTTATTTTGCGGAATATGCGCAACTCTTATCCATGTTTTTTCAGATGTTAATTCTACCATTCCTGTAGTTGGTGCAAGTGGAGCTATTTCAGGAATTTTAGGAGCGTACTTAATACTTTATCCAAGAGCAAAAGTAAAATTATTAGTATGGTTTGGAATTGTTACAATTTTAAGAGTTAGGGCGTCAATAGTTTTAATTTTTTGGTTTGTTTATCAATTTTTAAGCGTACTTAAATCAACAGGTGAAGGAGGAGGGGTTGCATGGTGGGCACATATAGGTGGATTTATTGCTGGAATATTAATAATTTTTTTGTTAGGAAAAAAAAAGTTAGTTGAAAAAGAAAAGGGACCTTGGGAATAATTTTATTTTTTTAATGCCTCAACCATTGTTGTTCCAAGCTCAGCAGGAGATTCTGAAATAATAGTACCTGCAGACTTTAAAACTTCAATTTTTTCAGGTGCAGTTTCAGCGCCGCTAGATACTATTGCACCAGCATGTCCCATTCTTTTCCCTGGAGGTGCTGTAGCTCCTGCAATAAAAGCAACAACTGGTTTATTTTTTTCTTTTTTTATAAATTCTGCAGCATCTACTTCGGCTGTTCCCCCAATTTCACCGATCATAATGACACCTTCTGTTTTTTCATCGGCCATAAATAATTCAAGACATTCTACAAATTTCATACCATTAATAGGATCCCCACCAATTCCTACTACAGTTGTTTGCCCAAGACCAACATCTGTTGTCTGTTTTCCTGCTTCATAAGATAATGTTCCTGACCTTGAGATAATTCCAATTTTTCCAGGTTTATAAACATATCCTGGCATAATACCCAATTTTGCTTCGCCGGCTGTGATAATTCCTGGGCAATTTGGTCCTATTAATCTAGATTTTTTTCCTTCAAGATGTTTCCTTACTTTCATCATTTCATGAACAGGTATTCCATCAGTAATCGCGACAATTAATGGCATTTCTGCATCTATAGACTCTATTATCGCTGCAGCAGCAAATGGAGGTGGAACATAAATTGTAGATGCATTAGCTCCAGTTTTGTCCATTGCTTCCTTTACAGTATTAAATACCGGTAGATCAAGATGAGTTTGCCCACCTTTTTTTGGTGTTACACCGCCTACAAAATTTGTTCCATATTTAATTGATTGTTCAGAGTGAAAAGTACCTTGCGCACCTGTAAAACCCTGACATATAACTTTTGTGTTTCTATCAACTAAAATTGACATAATTATTTTTTTTCTTTATTTACTGCCTCCACAATTTTTTTCGCTGTTTCACCGAAAGTAGATGCATTTATAAAAGGTAAACCAGATTCTTTTAAAATTTTTCTTGCCAATTCTATGTTTGTTCCTTCTAATCTGACAACAACAGGCTTTGACATTTTAACTTCATTGGCCGCTGTGACCAGGCCTTCTGCAATAGAATTAGTCCTCATCATTCCACCGAAAACATTGCACAAAATTCCTTTAACATCTTCATCTGAGTATAATAATTTGAAAGCAGCAGCCACTCTTTCTGGAGTTGCAGCCCCTGCTATATCCATAAAATTTGCTGGTTTTCCTCCATTTTGTTTAATCAAATCCATTGTTGCCATTGCAAGACCCGCACCATTGACCATCACGCCAACTTCCCCGTCTAATTTGACATAATTAAGATCATGTTTTTTTGCTTCTAATTCTAAAGGGTCTTCCTCATCTTCATCACGTAGATTTGCAATATCTTCATGCCTGTAAAAAGAATTTTCATCAAATCCCATTTTTGCATCTAAAGCATAAATATCTTTTTCTTTTGTAATTACCATTGGATTAATTTCTACCATTAATGCCTCAAGACTTACTGTTGTTTTATGAATTGCTAGAATAAAATTTGCTGCTTTTTCTATAAGCTCGCCTTCTAAACCTAATTTTAACGCAATGTCTTTAGCTTCATTTATTTGCATATCAGAACATGGTTTTAATTTGTGTTTTATTATTTTTTCAGGAGTTTTTTCAGCAACTTCTTCAATTTCCATTCCACCTTCAGTTGAAGCTATTACTGTTATTCCATTTGTTTCTCTATCTACAACCATTGAAATATAAAACTCTTTTTCAATATTTGATCCTTCTTCAACATAAAGCTTTTTTACAACCTTTCCTTTGGGGCCAGTTTGGGGAGTAATAAGAGTTTTACCCATTATTTCATTTGATGCTTTTTCAACTTCTTCAAGTGATTTTACTACTTTAACACCACCTGCTTTCCCTCTACCTCCAGCATGAATTTGTGCTTTAACAACCCAAATACCAGAATCTAATTCCTTTGCAACATTTATTGCTTCTTCGACCGTAAATGCTACTTTGCCATTAGGAACATTAACTCCGTTTTTTGACAATAATTCTTTTGCTTGATATTCGTGAATATTCAATTGTTAACTATTTAAAAATTAAAAAGTCACTATAAAAAAATTTAAGGAAAATTCAAGTTATTACTATGTTACTTATATTTTTTCTTGCATCTTATTTTTTACCATACAAAAGAGTGATATTAATTCTTCTATTTTCATAATTTTTTTTAAAATTAAAATTATCAGATGCATGAAAAAGGTTCGAATTAAAAATTATTACCCTGTTTGATTTATATTTGATTCTTTTCATTTTTGATTTTTTTTTCTTTAAGAAGTTTTTAATTGCTAAATGGTTAGTATTATATTTCTCAAAATCCCAATTTTTTGGAGCTTCTTTATCCCAAATTAATAGACCACCAGTATTTTTATTTAAATTTGCTTTATCAGGAGTTATCCAAAAGTTTATATTTATTGCAGCAAAATCTGCGTGAATTTTAATACCTTTCATTTGGTTGTTGCATTTGAAAGCCCATGCCTTAGTTAATGGAAATTTTTTTAAAATTTCAGGATATTGCAACCTAATTTCTTCGCTGATTTGAAGTAATAATGGAGTGTTAAATCCATTTTCAATAAAAGATCCAATATATCCATTTTTATAATCAAATTCATTCCATATAGAATTTGTTAGGCAGAACGAATATAATTTATCTAACACTTCTTTATTTAAAAAGTCATCAATTACCATATACTTAAATTTTTTTTTTAAATTTATCGCGACAATCTTTTTATTATCGTTAATTATTTTTTTTTCAATTATATCAGGGGGTTGGTAGTAAATTAGATTATTAAAAGTAGGACCTAATTTATATGTAAATTCCTTTGATAAAGTAAAGATATCAGTAGGGTCAGAGTTTTTAGGTAAAGAGCTATAAATAAATTTATACTTTTTCACGATATTATTAAATTTTTTCGATACTAGTTTTTTTTTTAATAAGTAGCTGATTTGTTCAATATCATGTTTTAATTTATTTTTTGAAACTTCATATCTAAAACCTTTACTAATACTTATTTTAAATTCTTCTTCACTTAAAATCTTTTTTGTATTGATAAAATTTTTTATCTTATTAACAAATAACATTATTAATTTTATCTTCCTTTGTAAGGTTTAATTCCAGTATCAGGGATATATATATTTTTTGGAGCTCTTTTATTTTCGTAAAAAATATCGATAGGTATTCCACCTCTTGGATACCAATAACCAGATATTCTAAGCCATTTAGGCTTTATAGATTTTAATAATTTTTCAGCTATATAAATTGTACAGTCTTCGTGAAAACATTGATGATTTCTAAACGAATGCATAAAAAATTTAAATGATTTACTTTCCACTAAATATTTATTTGGCAAATAATCTATTACAAATTTTGCAAAATCAGGTTGTCCGGTAATAGGACATAGGGATGTAAATTCATTTACCGTTAATCTAACAAGATAGTTTTTATTGTAATTTTTATTTGGAATTGGATCTAAAATACATTTATCCGGATTATTTAATAAATTTTTATTTTTGCCTAAGTAATTTAATTTAATTTTTTTCATTTTCTTTTTCTTTTTGCTTCATATTTAAAATAATTTTTATAAAATTTATCAAATTTATTTTTTTTTATCGCTTCTCTAATTCTTAGCATAAAATTTTGATAATAAGAGATATTATGCCAAGTTAAAATCATCAATCCCAGTATTTCATTACACTTAAATAAATGATGAATATAAGCTTTCGAATAATCGTTGCTTGCTGGACAATTTAAATTTTTATCAAGAATATTCTCATCTTTTTTAAATTTAGAATTTTTTATATTTATAATTCCTGAAGTAGTGAAAGCCAAACCAGTTCTGCCTAAACGCGTTGGTAATACACAGTCAAACATATCTACCCCATGTGCAATAGATTTTATAATATCACTAGGCATACCAACTCCCATCAAATATCTTGGTTTATCATCTGGCAAATAAGGTATTGTTTTATCTATAATTTTAAGCATTTCTTTTTGACCCTCTCCAACTGAAAGCCCTCCTATTGCGTAACCATCAAAATTTATTTCTTGTAATTTTATTGCACATTTAATTCTTAAGTCTTCATATTTTGCCCCTTGGACAATTCCAAATAAACCAGAATCTTTTTTATTAAAGGCTTTTTTACAACGCCTTGCCCATCTTAAAGTTAATTCCATAGATTTTTCTGCCTTTTGTTTTGTAACGTTATAATCAATGCATTCGTCTAAAACCATAATAATATTACTACCTATATTTTGCTGAAATTTGATACAATTTTCTGGTGTTAAATAAAGCAATTTACCATCAATATGAGATCTAAATTTTATACCTTTTTCTTCTATTTTTTTTAATTTTGCTAATGACCAAATTTGATATCCTCCTGAATCAGTTAAAATTGGTAGTTTACAATTCATAAATTTATGAATACCTCCAAATTTTTTTATAATTTTTTCCCCTGGTCTAAGCATTAAATGATATGTATTACACAAAACAACTTGTGAGTTTGTTTGTATTATATTTTCAGGAAACATTGCTTTTACATTAGCAATCGTTCCAACTGGCATAAATGCCGGTGTATCTATACTTCCTTTAGCAGTCTTTATTTTACCCAGTCTAGCATTTCCGAATTCTTTAATTTTTTTAAAATTAAATTTTTTAGTACTCATAAGTTTTAATATTCAAAAATTATTATAATTTTGAAACAAGAAGATCTACTGGAAGATAAATTTTATACAACCTCCATTTAAAAGGAGTAAACTTTAAATCAACTTTTATTGGGTAACCATCGTGATTAAAATCTATCCTAAAAGTATTTAAATTAATGAAAAAAACATAATTAACTTTTTCTCTTATTCTTTTAACATTTGGTCCTTTAAAGTTAAATTTTTCTTTTTTTATATTTTTTTTTTTCTTATTTATTTTTGGGTTATCTATTTCTTTTTTTAGCATTTCGCTATATTTTTTTGGATCATTTAATAATAACACTATATTCTCAGGGCTTACTATTTCTTCTAAAATAATTTCAATTAAACTATTTCCTAGCAATGTTTTTAATAGTTGCTTTTCTATATTTTTTTTTTTTCCGATTTTTTTATCAATTATAATCTCCAAATCATCTTTAAAACCTGATCGTAATGATTGCCAATTTATATTGTTTGTAAAAAACTCGATATCTGATTTTTTAACTGCAACATAAAATTTATATATGTTTATGAAAGGCCATAAAATATAAAGGAAAGATAAAATAAAAAAAATAATTAATATTTTTTTTTTCATTTCTTAAAAACTAAATTGTTCATTTAATACTTTTTTATCAAAATTATGATCTGGGTCGAATAATAAAGATAATTTAATGGACCTGTCTTCTTTAATTTCTACTTTTTTTATATCTTTAATTTCCTTAAAATCTGCACTTACATTAACCGATCTTTTTTTTTCATCTAAAATTATAAAAGTAACTTTACTTTTGGAGTTAATAAGCGCACCCCTCCAACTTCTTGGTCTAAAAGGACTAATCGGGGTTAAAGCAAGTAATTTGGAATTCATTGGTATAATTTGCCCTCTAGCAGACAAGTTGTAGGCGGTGCTGCCAGCAGGCGTTGCTAATAAAATTCCATCACAAACAAGTTCTTTAATTCTTACAATATTATCAATTTGTATTTTTATTTTTGCTGCATGTCTAGAATTTCTCAATAGAGATACTTCATTAATGGCCATAGCTTGAATTTTTTTACCATCTTTTTTTGTTGCCAACATTTTTAATACATGCATTTCGGTTTTTTTTGCTTTTTGAAGTCTTTTAATTAAATCTATTTTTTTATATGGATTAGTTAAAAAACCATAATCTCCTCTATTAACGCCAAAAATTGGTTTACCAAATTTCATAGAATTATGGAGAGCTGATAATATTGTACCATCGCCTCCAACAGCAACAATCACATCAGCATTATTTATTGGATGATTTTTATATTCCTTTTTAAAATTTTTTACAGCAACAATTGCTTTTTTATTTTTTGCTGGAAAAAAATTTATTTTTATTTTTTCGCGATTAAACATAAAAGATACATTTAACCTCCAGTAACATTCATGGTACGTTCTAGATTTTTATTTGCACTTTCTTTCTGTATTTCAAACTCATGTGACCTAGGTTTTAAATAAATTGATTTTAGAATTAAAGCTTTTAGATGTTTTTTACTTTTTAAAAGAGCTTCTTTAAGATCAACAAATTTATTATGACCTAAGCAAGAATAAATTCTTCCAGTGCATGTTAAACGAACTCTATTACAAGATTCACAAAAATTATTAGTAAGCGGTGTTATAAAACCAATTTTTTGATTTGAATTTTTTATTTTTACATATTTTGATGGCCCTCCTGTATTTATATTAGTATTTTCTAGCGAGTATCTTTTTTTTAAAAAAGATCTAACTTTAGTCAAAGGATAGTATTGTTCTAATCTTATATCATTTTCCATATCCATTGGCATAACTTCAATAAAAGTAATATCAAATTTTTTATTTATGCACCAATCAACCATTTTATCTAGCTCGTTAATATTAATATTTTTTAACGCAACAGTATTTATCTTTACTTTTAAACCAATTTTTTTTGCAATTTTTAATCCTTCTAAAACTTTTTCCAAGTTTCCACCTCTAGTAATTTTTAAATATTTTTTTGAATCTAATGTATCTAGCGACACATTAATTCTTTTTATTCCATTTTTTTTTATTACTTCTGCGTATTTATATAACTGCGTCCCATTAGTTGTAAGTGTAAGTTCTTCTAGATTTGAGTTATTAATTTTCTTTCCCAAATAATCTAAAATAGTCGGCATACCTTTTTTTATTAAAGGTTCACCTCCAGTAATTCTTATTTTTTTTATACCTAAATCTATAAAAGCAGAGCAAATATTATTTACCTCTTCTGATGAAAGTATTTCTGACTTAGGCAAAAATTCCATTTTTTCTTTCATGCAATAAATGCATCTTAAATCACATCTATCAGTAACTGATACACGCAAATAATTTATTTCTCTATCAAAAGTGTCTTTCATTTTTTAAATATTTTTTTTTTTATTTTATCTAGTATAAATTAGATTTTAAAAACATATACTTTATAATAAACAAAAAAAAATGATATTTAAATGATTGAATTAACTGAAATAATTAAGAATTCTTTTAATCTAATTTTTTCATTAAATCTTGATTTACTTGAAATAATTTTATTATCTTTAAAAATTTCTTTTTTCTCACTTTTATTCTCATGTATGTTTGGTTTACCATTAGGTTCATTTTTAGCAGTTTCAAAGTTTTTTGGCAGAGGATTTTTAATTTTGTTTTTTAATTCGATGCTGGGGTTACCTCCGGTTTTTGTTGGTTTGGTTCTTTATATTATTTTATCTATTTCAGGACCTTTGGGTTCTTTAGAGTTGCTTTATACACCAGTTGCAATGATTATTGCTCAATTTTGTTTGATAACGCCAATTATTGTTTCGCTTACCAAACAAGTTATAGAACAAATGACTGAAGAATATGATGAACTTTTAAAATCTTTACGAGCAAATACAAGGGAGAGAATGATGACTATTTTGTGGGATTCTAGATATTCATTATTGACATGCATTCTTGCAGGTTTAGGGAGATCGCTATCAGAAGTTGGGGCCATTATTATAGTTGGTGGTAATATTGCGCATGCAACACGAGTAATGACAACATCAATTGCATTAGAAACATCAAAAGGAAATTTGGAAATTGCAGTAGCTCTTGGATTTATATTAATTTTTATCTCAATATTTATAAATTTATTAGTTTCTATTTTGACAGAATTTGCAAAAAAGGCTTCTTATGATTAAAAATATTTTTAAACCATTTAATAATAATTTAAAATCTTTATTACCTATTAATTTTCATAACGTATCTTTAAAATTAGATAATAATTATTTTTTTAATAAATTATCATTTAAAATTAATACGAGTGGTATCTCAGTATTTATAGGGGCAAATGGTGCGGGAAAATCAACTTGTATTAAATTATTAACAGGCTTAATCAAACCACATTCTGGTAAAGTATTATTCTCAATAGACAATAAAAATTTAGATACAATCGGTTATGTTCCACAAAAAATAATTCTATTGAGAAGAAGTGTGGAGAAAAATTTATTACATACACTTTCAATATCTAATTATCCAACTAATAAAAAAAAACAAAGAGTTAAGGAGATCTTGAAATTTGCAAAATTAGAACACTTAGCAAAACAGTCGGCGCGTAATTTATCTATTGGACAACAACAATTAGTTTCTATTATGAGGGCGTTAGTAATTAGACCAAGTTTTTTATTTTTAGACGAGCCTTGCGCTAATCTTGATCCTAAAACAACACGAATTATTGAAAATCTAATAAAAACAGTATCAAAATCTGGTGTGAAAATAATAATAGTTACACATGATTTATTTCAAGCAAAAAGATTAGCAAATGATATATTATTTTTTCAAAATGGAAAAATAATTGAACATACAGAAACAAAAAGTTTTTTTAAAAACCCAAGAAGCAAAGAAGTAAAAGATTTTAAAAAAGGTTTGTTATTAAAATAGTAAAATTTTATGATTAATAAATTTAAAATTATATTGTTAATATTTTTTCAATTAATTTTTTTTAAAAACACTATTTCAAAAGAAGATTCTTTAATAATACAATCTACAACTTCAACCAGAGATTCAGGTTTTTATAATTTTATTTTACCTAAATATAAAATAGTTGATGATATTAGAATTAAAGTAATCGCCTCTGGCACCGGGCATGCAATAGTAAATGCAAAAAAATGTGATGCTGATATTGTTTTGGTCCATGATAAAACCTCTGAAGAATTATTTGTGAAAAACGAGTTCGGTTTATATAGAGAAGATTTAATGTATAATCATTTTCTACTGGTAGGCCCTAAATCATTAAACATTAGTGTTAATAATGAAAATATTTATCAAGTATTACAAAAGATTTATGATAATAAATTAACTTTTGTTTCTAGAGGAGATAATAGTGGCACTAATAAAAAAGAAATTAGTTTATGGAAAAATTTAGGTTTAAAAATAAATACAAGAAAAGATCGTTGGTATTTGGAAACTGGTTCTGGCATGGGGGCTTCTTTAAATATAGCAGTAAATAAAAATGCTATCACATTAACAGATAGAGCTACATGGATTTCATTCAATAATAAGAGAAATCACACTATTCTTGTTGAAGGTGATGAGGATTTATATAATTATTATGGGATTATACCTATCAATCCTAAAAAATGCCCAAAAACCGAGGCCGAGTCATCTGAAAAATTTATTAATTGGCTGTTATCAGATAAAGGCCAGGAATTAATAAATTCATTTAGAATAAATGGAGAACAATTATTTTTTGGAAATTCGAAAAAAAATTAAGAAGCTTTTTCTACTTCTACTAAGTTATCAGAAAATGTCGGAGCATTACCCATATCTGCAAGTAATCCTGAACTAATACTATTTACTGTACCAGTTTTACTTTTTTGTCTCCAGTAACCTAATGTGGCAACAACTATTCCTGGCGCTACATCTTCTGATATTCTAGCATTTCCATGAAAGTCACCTCTATCATTATAAACTTTTACATTCTCCCCATCTTCTATACCTCTGGTATTAGCATCAATTTTATTAATTATAACAAATTGTTCACCCTGGACTTTCATTTTACTATCCATATTTGCATATTGTGAATTTAAGAATGCATGACTTTTCGGTGAAATAATATTAAGTGGATATTTTTTTGCTAATTCAGGATTTGTATTTGGAGACTCTGCTGGAGGAACATAATCTGGCAATTCAGGGAGCGGTTCGCCCGGTTGGTTTCCCTCATACATTTGACGAAATGGACCGGCTACAAAGTTTTTTGCATTTTTTATAATAAAATTACATTTACCGTCTTCAGTTGCGAAATTACCTTCTTTATGCGGACAACGATCATCTTTAGTTCCAACATTTAATCGAGCATATCCATTTTTTCTTAAATAATCTAAAGTTATTCCCTTGCTTGCAGGAGCACTCCAGTCAACATAATTCTCTAGACATTCAGAGTCAGACCATTTAAATTGTTCTTCTTTATATCCCATACTTTCTGCAAGTTTTCGAAAAATTTCGTTATTTGGCAAAGCTTCTCCTGGAGGATCCAAACATTTTTCATTGTATGTAAGATAGAGATGTCCCCATGATAAAATCATATCTTCAAGTTCAGCACCCATAGCCGCTGGAAGTACAATATCTGCATATGATGCGGTGTCAGATATGAAGTGTTCAGCAGATACTAAAAACAGATCTTCTCTTTTTAAACCTTTAACTATCTTTTCTGTTTCAGGAGATTGTGTGACGGGATTAGCATTCCAACACATCATTGATTTAATTGGTATATCAGAATGAGTTTCTCCCAAAAGAGCTCTACCTATTTGAAGAGCATTTATAACTCTTGTATTTTCAGGAATAAGATCTGGTCTACAAATAACATCAAATTTATAAGGGTGTTCCCAAACTGGAAATTGAGTTATGCCTCCACCAACATGACGCCATGCGCCAGTTAATGCAGGTATACAAGTTACCGCACGTATTGTTTGTCCACCACCATAATGTCTTTCTAAAGCAACTCCCATTCTAATACCAGCTGGCTGCACAGTAGCTAATTCAAATGCTAATTTTTTTATATCTTCTGCTTTTACACCAGTTATTTTTGATGCCCATTCAGGGGTTTTTGATTTAGCATGATTTTTTAATTCATCAAAACCATTTGTATAATTTTTAACGTATTCATCATCTGTTAAACCTTGTTCTATAATTGAATTAATAACACCCATAGCTAGCGCACCATCTGTTCCAGGTTTTGGTGATATATGCCAATCAGCTGCTTTAGCAGTTCTTGATTTATAAGAATCAATAACTACAACTTTCGCTCCTTTTTTTTTCGCATCTTTAATAACAGCCCAATGATGAAGATTTGTACTTACACTATTACAAGCCCAAATGACAATGTATTTTGAGTGTATATAACTTTCAACATCTAAGCCTGCTGTTGGACCTACTGTTGATAAGTATGCTGTACAAGATCCTTCTCCGCAGAAGGTTCTTTCACAAACAGTCGCTCCCATTTTATTAAAAAAAGCATCCGCTCCATTTAATCCGTGGACTAGACCTTGATTACCTAAATAACTATATGGAATGATCGCTTGAGGCCCATATTCTTTAATGATTTCTTTCCATTTGTCTGTAATTGTCTTAATTGCTTCAGACCATTTAATTCGTTCGAATTTTTTTTCACCTTTGGCACCAACTCTTTTTAAAGGATATAAGAGTCTATCAGGATGATAATGCTTCTTATCAAAATCTTTTACTTTCACACAAAGACCTCCTCTTGTATATGCATGATCTTTGTTCCCTGTAACGCTAATAAGTTTATTATCCTTTATTTCATAGATCATCGAACATGTATCAGGACAATCATGTGGACAACCTCCAAAACCTTTCTTTACTACACTTTTAAGCATTTTTTTATAGTATATTAGGACAGATATCTCTAAAAATAAATTAAAAAATGAAAAAAAAAGCAATCTCAACCTATAAAGTCCTTAAACCAAAAATAAACAACCAAAAATTAACTAAGGAAATTTTAGTTACAGACGAGAATAAAAAAAAAATTAAGATGCATTCTGTTGTGGAAAGACCTCTAACTTTATTTTTGAATGATCAGGAAATAGTTACAATGATGACAATTTGTGATTATCCAAAATATCTAGCAATAGGTTATTTGTTAAATCAAAACATGCTTAAGAAGAATGATAAAATTACGGGCGTCGATTATGATGAAGAAATTAGCACAGTAGTTGTTAGAACTAAATTAAAAACAAATTACGAAGAAAAACTAAAAAAAAAAACTCTTACATCAGGATGCGCCCAAGGTACAGTTTTTGGAGATATTATGGAAGAGTTTGAAGAAATTAAACTGTCTAAAACTGCAAAAATTAAAGCTTCATGGATGATTAAATTACTTAAAGAAATTAATACAACTCCTAGTTTATATTTAAAAGCAAGAGCTATACATGGTTGTGTTTTATGTAAAAAAGATAAAGTAAAAGTTTATATGGAAGATGTTGGTAGACATAACGCAGTTGATAAAATTGCAGGATATATGTACAAACATTCCATTTCCCCGGTTGATAAAATTTTTTATACAACTGGAAGACTTACTAGTGAAATGATTATCAAAACTGTAAAAATGAGAATACCAATCTTAATATCAAGAAACGGTTTTACTTCATGGGGTGTAGAATTAGCAAAAAAATCTAATCTAACACTTATTGGAAGAACAAAAGGAAAAAGATTTGTAGCGTTATCAGGAATACAAAGAATTGTCTATGACAAAAAATAAAATATTAGGTGTAATACTGGCTGGAGGTCTTTCAAGAAGAATGGGAGGTAAAAACAAGTTTTTCAAAAAAATTAATAATATCACTATTCTTGATAGAATAATTTCTAAATCTGCAAAACAAGTAGATAAATTAATTATTAATGCGAATATAAGTAAAAATAAGTTTTCTAAATATAAAGTAATTATTGTTAAAGATATTATTGAAGGTTATATGGGGCCATTAGCCGGAATTTTAACAGGATTAAATTGGGCAAAAAAAAAAAAGTATGAATGGATTGCAACTTATGCTTGCGATGCACCTTTTTTTCCAGATGATTTAGTAAAACAATTTTTATGTATAGCAAAAAAAGAAAAAGTTGATATCGTTATCGCTAAATCGAATGGTAGAAAGCATCCAGTATTTGGTTTGTGGTCAATAAAATTATTGAATTCTTTAGAAAGATATTTGTTGAATGAAAAAAATAAAAAGATAGATTTTTGGGTAAAAAAAAATAGATATAAAGTTCTAAACTTTCCTTATAAAAAAATTGATCCTTTTTTTAATATTAATAATCCAGACGATTTAATTATAGCTAAGAAAATTTTTCATGAAATGTCTTTGTAAAAAAAAAAGTAATTTTAAAAAGAAAATTACAGATATTAGAATTGGAAAATATAATTTTTCTATATATAAGTGTACAAAATGTGGAATTGGAAAAACATATCCCATTCTAACAAAAAAAGAAATAGAGTCTTTTCATGATGTAGGACAATATAGAGATGAAGAAGGTAAAAGATTTAATAATTTGATTGAATATTTAGTTAATGTTTTCAAAGAGAAACGAGCGAAAAGAATAATGAGTTTTAAGTCTGTAGGAAAAATTTTAGATATTGGTGCTGGTAGAGGATTGCTTTTATCTATACTTAAAAAAAAAGGATGGAATGTTGTAGCAAGTGAAGTTAATCGTAAAACTGCAGATGTTATTAGAAATAGATTCAAACTACCCGTTTTAGAGGGTGATATTGATAAATTTAAAATTAAAAAAAATAGTTTTGATGTAATTAACATGTCACACGTTCTTGAGCATTTAAAAGACCCAATTTCTGTCATAAAAAAATGTAGATTTATATTAAAAAAAGAAGGTTTTATTTTTATTGCAATTCCAAATAATGATAGCCTGCAATCTAAATTTGGAAAAAAACATTGGTACCATCTTTCTTTACCATATCATTTATATCATTTAACAGAGAAGAATTTGTTAGATTTACTTAAGTTGAACGGTTTTGAAATAAAATATATAAAACATTTTGATGGAGAAATGAATATTTTTGGCTGGACTCAAACAATTTTAAATTGTCTTGGCATTAAAAGAGATTTTCTTTTTGATATTTTGACATATAGATCTTTTAGATCTTTTAAAAATTTAAGAAAACCTAAGAATTTCTTTAATTTTTTTTCAAATTTATTTTTTACATTTATTTCTTTGATATTAATTCTTCCAATTTCATTTTTATTTTCAATATTAGAGGCGATTATTCAAAAAGGAGGTTGTATAGAGGTTTGTGCTCAATTAAAACAATAATTAAATTTTTTAATATTGAAAACAATTCTCCAGTAAAAAAAAAAATATTTTTTTTTTTATTATTTATTTCTATTTTTGGAACAATATTTTCTTTTTTATCTCTTTTTATAAATTTTTTTTTTGATTTTGATCAATATAAACTTATTACAGCAGCAGAAAGTATTTCAAAAAATAAATTAGGCGGTCTTCCTTATTTTCCTAATAGTTCTAGTGGAGCAGATATCCTTTGGTGGCCTTATATCTTTACTCCTTTATTTTATTCTCTTTTATTAGATTATATTTCCAATTTATATAATTTTTACTTTATTTTTATTTTAGAATATTTGATAGCAGTTTTTGTTTTAATAATTCTTTCAAGAAAATTATTAAAATATTTAAATGTAAATAAAAATATAGTTTATATATTTATTATAATTTTATTTTTTTCTCCTCTCTTCAACGAATATTTTATTGACACAAAATCTACATACCGATGGTGTTTTATTTTTTCTATGCTTTCTATTTATTTTTTATTCAATTTATTTGAAAAAATTAATACAAAATATAAAAGAAGCGATTTATTTTTTTGTGGGTTTTTTTCCTCTTTGTCTCCTATGGCTTTTATAAGTGTAGGATTACCAATTTTTTTTGGTATACAAATAATTTTTTTTATTCAAAACTTTTTTATTAATATAAAAAATAATCCAAAAAAAATTATTAATTTTTCTATTTTCTTTTTTGGATCTTTAATTCCCATATTTTTATTAATAATATATTTTACCAACTTTTCTAACGCTTATGATTTTCAAAATTTATATAAATTATTTTTTCATTACAGCGGTGAAGTAGCACCAAACACAATAGGAAATTTTTTTATTAAATATGGATATTTTATTAGTTCCTTATTAATAACTTCATACACACAAGTTAGCTTTATGCCAATTTTTATTTTAAGTTTAATTATAAATCTAATATTATTTAAAAATTTAAATATAAACCAAAAAACACTTATTAGAACGCTAACAGTTTTTTTTGTATCTTGGTTAATTTTAGCTATTCCATTTAGTGCTCATATCTATGCAGGAAGAATGTCAATTCTTTACCCATTATTTATTTGTTCATTTATAAATATATTTTTATTTAAATTTAAAGATAAAAGGATATTTAACTTTTTTATTTTTTCTACAGTATTTATTTTTATTTTACAGATTCTTTTTAATAATATCATAAGGAATTATGATATTAAATTACTAATAATTCCTGCAACACTGGTTATAATAATTTTTGCATTATCTTACTTTTTATATAAAAATAAATACGATTTATTTACTCAAAAGAACTTTTCTATAAATTTATTATTTTACTTTTTTTTTGTTTTCTTTTTATTTAAAGTTTTTTATTTAAAAATATTATATTTTAAAAACTTTCTTTACGATGATTTAAGAAATTCAAATTTTCAAATCACTTCTTTTAATGATTCTGATACTTATATCGAACAAACAAAAAAAAAAATAGAAAAATATTTAGTTAATAATGACACTGTTTTAACTAACAAACCTTATACTGATTTTTTTTCAAATAATCCTTTGCAAGCATTATATAGTTACAGAATTTTTTTAGGCGGTGTTAAACAGGAGCCAGCAGATAAAATATTTCTTTTTTATAAAAATAATCAGAAAAATATAAATTTTTTTGAAAAAGATTTGGAAATTAATTCTATTTTTTATTTTAAAGGTTTTTACTATAAGATTTTAGAACAAAATAATCTTTACAAAAAAGAAAAATTTTATTATGGCGAAAAAACCGATTTATTTAATAATAACTTTATTAAACCGATAATTTTTATTCCAGAAAATAAGATAAAAAAGTATTTTGATTGGAGAAAAGACAATTTAAAGTAAAAAATAAATTTATGAAAGAAAATTTTTTTTTAAAAAAAAGTACAAATTTTATTCTTTGTAATCCCTTTTATTTTTTTTTAATATTTCAAATATTAATTTATAGTGTGTTTCTTTTTCCTACTGAACATGCATTTGAACAGTCGCATGACAAATTAGATTCTGTTTTTTCATATTGGGTTGTTAGGTCATTTCAAACAAACTTTTTTTTTGATTTTAATTATGTAATACCAAACTTTATTGAATCCTATAAATTAAATTATTTACATATAGGCGATTTGTCGCTTCCTCAAAATTTGTTTTTAATATTTGATCCTCCAGAAGCTTTTGTAGTTAATTCAATACTTCTAAGGCTAATTAAATATTTAGGAATGTACTTACTTTTGACTGACTATATTCTTGATAAGTCGCATACATCAAAATGGTATGCTTCTGCAACAGCTTTTTGTTTTTCAATTGTAAAATTTAACATGTTTACTTTAGGAACAGTTTCTTGCTTGCCTTTATTTATATGGGGAGTATTAAATTTTTATAATAATAAAGAAGTAGTTATAAGTTCATTAGCTGTTCTAGCATACCCTTTTCTATCACCTTTGGTTTATGGAGGATTTGCAGCTTGTTTATTTATATTTATATTTCATATAATTAAATGTTTTTATTTAAAACAGAATGAGCAAAAGTTTTGGGTATTAGTTTTCAGTTTTTTTATTCTTTATATTTTAATTGAATCTAGGAGTATATATTCAGTTTTATTTGATGATTACGTTTCACATAGGCTTGATAGTTGGAATGTTTTAATAAATTTTAATTTTAAAAAATTATTTTTAGATTTTGTAGTAATTTTTTTTAAATCTTCACATACACATCATATATCCCATCATTATCCTCTAATTACTATAATTACTTTTTTAGGTTTACTTACCTTGTTTTTGATGAAAAAAAAAATACAAATCCGTAATTTTTTATTAGAAAAGAAACTGTATTTATTGATAATATTTTTTTTAATTTTTTTATCTTCTTTGATATCTTCCTTAGATATACAATTGAAGATTGCTTATAATTTTTTTGGCATTCCTCTTGATTTAACTAGATTAGATATATTCCTTCCAGTTTGCTGGTACTCATTATTTTGTATTTCTTTATTTATAATTGGAAATAGTTATAAAAAAATAGGAACAAGATTTTTAAATCCTTTTATAATTATAATTTTTTCTGTTTTTTCTATTTTGCAATTTCCTGGAATTAAAGAAAATATAAAAAAAGAATTAAATATTGAAAATCACGTCGGTCTTAGATATTTTTTTATAAATAAATATTTTCCTAGTGTTCTTGATCTAGAATTATCTGAACCTCTAACTGGTTTATACAAAACTTACGACCCTGAAATTCCAATACCGTTACATAATCTTAAAAGAGGAAAAATATATAGATCTTCAGGTGTTTATATGCTTAAAGATTATTATGAATTTGAGAATTTTTCTAAGATAAAAGAAGATTTACAATTAAAATTAAATTTAAACTTAAATAATTTTAAAACTTTGAGTTTTTTTATTTCTCCTAGTATTGCCCAATACCATGGCTTTTATACTCTAGACGGTTTTTTTACTGATTATCCTTTAGAATATTGGTTTAAATTCAATAAACTTTTTAAAAAAGAATTTCAAAAATCAGGTATTAAAATTAATGAAACTAACCCAAGAAATGGTCTTTTCTCTTTTATATCACCCTTTAGTTTCGAAGATAAAAAAATTAAAAAACTTTCATTCGATACATGTTTGTTCTATAAAATGAATGGAAAGGTTATTTTTTCTTTTTTTGAAATAGAAAATCATAAAGAAATAGGTTTGAACTTTTTAAATGAATATGGAAATATTAAAGTTTACTACATAGATTATTTTAATTGCTAAGAATGGAAAAATTTTCTAAAACAATTGATAGATGCCAAATATCTGGAAAAAAGGATTTAAAAACAATAATATCATTAGGTTTTTTACCACCTGTAAATAAATTAAGAAAGATTAATAGCCTTTCGCATGAATCAATTTTTTTTCCTACAGATCTAAAATACTCAAAAAGTTCGAAATTGGTTCAATTAACTAATATTGTAGATAAAACAATATTATTTCCTAAGGAATACCCTTATACCAGTAGTACTACAAAAATATTAAGAGAAAATTTTAAAGAATTATATAATGAATGTTCAAGACTTTTTGATTTATCTCAAAATGATTTAATTATAGATATTGGTTCTAATGATGGAAACTTATTAAGTAATTTTAAAAATAATCATAAAGTTTTAGGTGTAACGCCTGAAGATATTGGAAAAATTGCAATAAAAAAAGGTATTAAAACTCTAATTAAATATTTTGATGAAAAAACATCAAAATATGTTTTAAAAAAATTTGGAAAAGCGAAAATTGTAACTGCAACTAATGTATTTGCTCATATAGAAGATGTAGATAAATTAATGAAAAATATTTTAAGAATTTTAGATAATGACGGTATATTTATTACAGAGTCTCATTATTTAGTTTCTCTTATTAAAACTTTACAATATGACACTATTTATCATGAACATTTAAGATACTATTCTTTACAAAGTTTAAAATATTTATTTGATAAATATGGGCTAGCGATTATACATGCAAAAAAAATTCCAACGCACGGGGGTTCTATTAGAGTATATGCAGCTCAGAAAGGTAAGTTTAAAATTTTAAACTCAGCAAAAAAAATTTTAAGTTATGAAAAAAAATATATTAATTGGAAAAATTTAAATAAATTTAAGGATGATGTAATTAAATCAAAATTAAATTTATATAAAATATTAAGTGGAATTAAAGAAAAAAAACAAAAAATTTATGGTGTAGGCGCTCCTTCAAGAGCGAGTACACTAGTTAATTATTTAGGATTAACTAACGAAATAATAGAAAATGTTTGCGAGATTGAAGGTTCGTACAAAATTGGAAATTATATGCCAGGAACAAACATACCTATTGTTTCTGAAAAAAAACTTTTTAAAGAAAAACCTTCTTATGCACTTTTATTGTCTTGGCATATTTCTGATGAATTAATATTTAATTTAAGAAAAAAAGGTTATAAGGGAAAATTTATTATTCCACTTCCAACACCTAGAGTAGTTTTAAAGTAAATAAAAGAAAGAAAAATTAATTATTTTTTATAATTTTATTTATACCTGAATCTAAATTATATTTTTGTTTAAACCCAAGATTTTTTATTTTTCCAGTATCAGGACATCTTATTTTTGTAGAACCTTCTCGTAAATTTGTATGTTTTAAATTAATTTTTTTATTTTTTAATTTTGCAATCTTTAAAGCTAATGCCTTAATCGAAATTTTTTCTTCAGTCCCGATATTATAAATATTTAAATGTTTTCCTTTTTTTAATAAAAGTTCAAAAGCTTGAATAAAATCATCAATAAAAATAAAAGATCTTATTTCTTTACCTGAACCCTGAATTACAAACTTTTTATTTTTTTTGTTAATTTTTTTTAATCTACTAATAAATTCTGGAATTACATGTTCATTTCCCATATTTGGTCCATATACATTATGCGGACGAAAAATAATTAATTTTTTAAAAAATTTTTTTCCGTAATGAACCCCCATTAACTCTGATAATATTTTTCCGCCTCCATAAGAATATCTTGGATTAAAAATATCAGGAATTTTTAAAGGTTCATTTTCATTAGTTGGTATTTTATTTGGTGTTTGATATACCTCTGAACTTGAAGCAATATACAATTCTTTTATTTTATGATTAATGCATCCTTCAAATATATTTAGATTACCCTTGATAGCTACATCTAAAACATCAACAGGTTTAGAATAGAAGTATTTTGTACCATTTATATATGCTAAATGAATTACAGTATCAATATTTTTTAATACTTTATTTAATTGATAATAATTTCTAATATCACCCTTTACAAATTTCACTTGTTTTTTTATCGATGATAATCGTTTTAAGTCTCCTCGAGTATTGTTATCAAAAATTGTAATTTGATAACCTAATTTGATAAGTAAATGACATATATTTGAACCTACAAATCCTGTGCCTCCAGTTATAAGAAATTTTTTATTTTTTTTTGACATAATTTTTAAAATAATAAATTTTATACTTTTTCTGGTCCTTTTTTTAACCAAGTTGTCCCTAATCCATAGAAATACCATTTAAGATATTGAGGTAGCCATTTAAAGATTTTAAATCTACTTGAGCCTTCACATCTTTCTACCCAAATAGCTGGAATTTCAGATATTTTAAATCTTAACCTATTGCATTTGACTAATAACTCTAACGAATATGCAAAACCTTTCTTTGATTCAATTTTTACTGCATTTATTAATCTTCTTGAAAATAGTCTAAAACCATTACTTGCATCTTTTACAGGAATACTTGAGAGTAAATAAAGAGAATTTGATGCTAATTTTATAAGGATAGATTTTATTATTGGACATCCTGTCATAGAACCTCCTTTTACAAATCTACTAGCAACAACAATATCGTTTCCATTGGTAAATTCTTTATACATCTCATCTAATATATTATGATTTTCAAAATCATCTGCTGGGTAAACAATAACACATTCAGATTGATTATAATTCATTCCACTAATAACTGCTGTACAAGGTCCTTTTTCAAAGTTTTTTACAAGATGTATTTCAAAATTAAATTCTGAAAAATTTTTTTTAAAATTAAAAACATCATCTTCATCATTGTCATAACATAATAAAACTCTGAAAGGTGTTTTAACATGATCTTGAAAATTCTTTAAAATTTTTAAAATATTTTTGCCTTCATTAAATATTGGAACAATTATATGTATAGGTAATTTATTCATACTTTTTTTTTATTTTGTTAAATTTTTTTACATTTAGTGAAGCATCTTTAGCTATATATAAATTTAATTGTTTCATTAAATTTTTCCTTAAAAAAGGTTTCAATTCTGGTAAATATTTTTTATATATTTTATAATCTGATATTTTTTTACCACCAACATTAATAACTCCCTTGAAATCCGATTTGATTAAATAATATAAATATTTAACTAAAACATTAACTTCAATTTGCGATGTATAAATATCTTTTGCTGAATATTTATATTTTAAACTTTGTTTATCAAAGAAACGAGTTCTAACAATAATATAATCATCAACTAATTTTATAAAAAACTCTGATGCTAATTTTGTCCATCCATATATATTATATGGGCACAGGTCGCTATCTTCACTGTAATTTCCTTTAATAGAATTATAAACAGCATCAGTTGATATATGTACTAATTTAATTTTATTTTTATTTTTATAGTTGTATTTTAATATCTCTTTTACCAAATTAGATGTTCCATTAATATTTACTTCAATAGCCTTATTTGGATTATTTTCACAATCCTTTATTCTTGCCATAGCTGCACAATTAATAATTATTTCAATTCTTTTTTTATTTATTATTTTGTAAATTGACTTTCTTTTTAACAGATCAAATTCTTTTCTTTTAGGGGCATAGATATTATTAAAAAAGTTAGAACTTAAAATTTTAGAACCTAAATTTCCAGTACCCCCTATGAGTAAAATATTCTTTTTTATCATTAAATAAATTTACAATTGTTTTTTTTACTAGATAGGAAACCCCAAACGTCAATTACAGTTTTACCTTTTAGATTCAATTTTTTGTAAATATTATGTGGAGAACATAAAATTATTAAATTACTTTTATTAATAACTTCATTTAGCGGTTTTAAATTTTTATCAACATTGACATAAGGATCAGTTGTCAAAACATCTTTAGCATTAATTTCTAATTCTTTTTTTAATTTATAACTTAATGAATCTCTAATATCATCACTATCGGCTTTAAAAGCCATTCCCAATAATCCAATTTTTAATTTTGATATTTTGAAAGTTTTAGTTATTTTTTCATGCAAAAATAAAACTAAACCTTCGTTAACTAACATTGCTTGATGGCCAATTGAAAATTGGTTTTTATAAAAAGAAGTCAGTTGCATTGTATCCTTAAGTAAACATGGCCCAGCAGAAAAACCTGCAGAAGGAATATTATTAGCACGAGAATAATCTTGTTTCATGATTTCATTTATTTTTTTATAACTAGCTCCTGCAGCTGAAGATATTTGATAAAATTGGTTTGAAATTGAAAATTCTATATATCTATATGCATTGCAAAATAATTTACTTAATTCTGCTTCAATTGGAGATGCTTTTACTATCTTTTTTGATATTTTTGAAAAAATTTTAGAAGCTTTTATAAATGCTTTTTCATTAAAAAAACCTATAATTTGTGGGACTTCTTTTATTTCTTTTATTGCTTTTCCTTGTACAACCCTTTCAGGACAATAAACAATATCAACATCTTTTTTTCTTTTTGCTATATATTTATTAAGCCAATCAGTTGTATTAGGAGATACGGATGATCTTAATATAATAAGCTGACCTTTAGATAAATAAGGTAAAATACTATCTATACATTCTTTGATTACTGAATGAATAGGATTCATGTATTCATCAATCGGTGTTCCAATACAAATAATAATAATATCTTTTTTTTTAATTTCTGAAATGTGATTTGAGATAGAAAAAGTTTTTTTTTTTAATATTTTATTTAATAAATTTTTTCCACCTTCTTCTTTATAAGGAAATATTCCATCATTAATTTTCTTTAAATTTTCTTTATTTATATCATAAATTGATATTGGAAAATTTGCATTAGCTATACATAAAGAAAGTGGCAAACCAATATGTCCAGCACCGCCTATAACAATTATCGATGGTTTTTTAGTCATTTTATTATTTAAATATAGTACTTGGAATTTTTTTTACCCATTTTTTTATCATAGGTATAGTAAAAAGAGTATTTGTAGACATTGCGCATTCATAAGTACACTTACATTCTGTTTTATAAATCCAAGATCTTAATTTTTTTGCTTTATTTGAAAAGAAAAGATCTTTTATTGAAGATTTTTTGTTCATTGATATTTTTCCAAGATTATCTGATAAAATTTCGCAACTTTTAAGAGATCCGTCTTCCATTATCACATAACTAAGATTACCAGCTGTGCACGGTGTAACAAATTTATTAAATTTGGCAACATTATAAATAAGTTCTTTTTGAAGAATTTCTTTAAGCATTAAAATTTTTGATCCAAAAAAACTATAATGAGTTAATAGCCCATCAAAAATATATTTTTTATATGTATCAACAGTTTTTTTATAATTTTTTATAAGTTTATTTGGTAATGGCGGATGCTTGAGTGAATGATATCTAAATAAATTTATTGAAATTGCAGATGGATTAAAACTTTTAACTAAGGTTTTAATAAATCCAGGACATTCTTCAGAATTTTGAGGCGTTACTGTTATAATAAAGTTTAAATATAAATTTTTATATAATTTTTGAAGTTTTTTTAAGTTATTGAAAGTTTTTATTACTTGATCATAAGATCCTTTTCCCCTTATTTTATCATGTATTTTTTTTGGTCCATCTAAAGAAAAAAATAAAATAAAATTACCTTTTGGATCAGATTGTAATATTCTCAATGTATCATTAAACGTTTTTTCAGAATACCACCCATTAGTTGGAAAAGAAAAAACCTTAGGCCTGCAATTTTTTTTTACTAACCCAACTAATTCAGATAAATCTTTCCTTATAAACGGCTCACCACCTGCTAGCGAGTACCATAATACTGGACCTATTTCTTTAGTTGTTTTGTTTAAAAGATCTAGATTCATCTCTCCAGGGTCTGGAGCATCTAAAGTTTCTTTATAAAAACAATGTTGACATCTTAAATTACATCTAGCAGTGACATAATTAATAATTTGAATTGGTAAACCATTTCTAATTAAAATTCTTTTTAAGCCAACTAATAAATCAAAAAATGAAATACAATTATATTTAATTTCATTAATCAACCATTTAAAGAAAGAAAAAGTTGTTCCAAAAATGGTAGATGAGCCAACTAAAATAACTGTGAAAATTGATTTAATAAAGTCTGGTATATTATTTTTGTAATAAATTTTTTTTAATAAAAAAGTTTGAAGAATAAAAAAAATAAAAAAAATAGACCAAAAAAAATTATTAATAAACATTAATGGAGCTATTAAAAAGAATAATCCGGTTAAGATATAAGAACTTTTTAATCTTATAGGCAAATTAATTCTATTTTTAAGAATTTTAGGATATAAAAACCGCCCTTGGAGAGCATGATTTGATTTATTTAAATAATCTTTTAAAAGACTTATTAAATTAAATTTTTTTAAATGAGTAGCTTGAAAGCTTGGATCAAATTTTATTTTGTAACCTAATTCTTTACAACGATAAAAAAATTCAATATCTTCATATCCTTTTAGAAATTCATTAAATCCTCCAGATTTATCATATATTTCTTTTTTAATTAAAAAATGTGACGATGAAAATATTTGATTTTTTTCTGTACCATTTAATAGTCTGTAATTTAAAGTAATATTCTGAAATTTTGAAAAGAAGTTTTCACCAATTTTATCATCATTATATTTTCCACAAACTATATCAAAATTTTTCAAAGGAAAACTCTGAAGATAATTAGTTGTTTTTGTTTCAATTAGAACATCATCATCTATAAAGAAAAGATATTTACCAATTGCATTTTTTGCTCCCAAGTTCCTTGTTTCTGAAACATTTTTTAAATTTTTAAGGTTTATAAACTTTACTATTGGTTTGTTTATTTTTATATTTTTAATATTAGTAATTATTATAATTTCTTTAAAATTTATTTTTAATAACCTTTTTAGAATTTCATTTAAGTTTTCTTTTCTAGTTAACGGTATAACAACGGATGTATTTTTAAGCCAGTTTTCTTTCATTTTTATATAAAAAAAGAAGTTTAATTCATAGTATATTGTAATTTATAATTTTTTTTAAATTTATTTGTTTGTCTTTTATTAAAATTAAGAATATTTAGAAAGATTAAATTATCTTTTAATTATTATTGCTTGACCAGTTAAATTATAAGAGAAAAAATTATCTTTATTTTTTCTTATTTTATTCACAAAATTTGTAACACCCTCCGTAGTATGATAGCCATAATCATCAAAAACTATAACTCCATTTTTTACCATTTTATTCCACACCCAATTATAACAATCTTTTGTAGAATTATATGAATCAACATCTAAATGACAAAAGGCAAACTTTTTATTTTTGAAACTATTTTTAAAATCATCTGGAAATATACCTTTTACTACTTTTGTATTTTTTAAATTCATTTTTTTTATTAATGCAATTACTGTTTCCTTTGATGTATCAGATACTTGATGATCTTTAAAATAAGGATCTTTTTTTGAAGTTTTTTTAATTCCAGTGAACGAGTCGCATAAAAAAATTTTAGATTTTAAATTTAATAAAGCTATTTTTTTTGCAATTAAACAACCACTTCCACCTTTCCAAACACCGATTTCAATTATATCCCCATTCAAATGAGAAACTTCATCAATTAATTGCCACAAATTATAAAGTCTATAAAAATCACACTTTGTATTTTTTTTTATTTGTTTTAGAGTTTCCTGAAATTTTTTATCTAATTTCCATGGTGTATAAAAACTTTCTGTAATAATAAAGGAGTGTTTTTTTGTATTTATGTCTGAATAAAATAAATATAAAAGAAAAAATAAAAACTTTCTTACTATATCAATAATTAATCTAGCCAAAGAAAGTTTTAAATGTATTAATTTATCTTTTTTCAAAATTAAAACCTAATGAATCAATGTTTTTAAATGAATTAAAAATTATATAAAAGAAACTTAGTGTTGATAAAAAAAAAGGTAAATTAATATCCTGAATAACAATACAAGAAATTATTAATACATATTTAAAAATATCTTGATTTATTTGGAAGTGATTAAAATTAATAATAGTTACTAAATAAAAGAATGCAGGAATAAACAAATAAAAATCATATATTGTCACATATGGATTAATTAAAAGAATAATTATAGATCCTAAAGCTATCAATTTAGTTTTATTTTTATTATTTATTTTTAAATTAGTCAATGAGATTCTATAAATCAACCCCCCGATAAAAATAAAAATAACGAAAATAAGCCAGATAATATTTGTAAATAATGAAGGTCCAGATAATAAATAGCCATTAAAAATAACAGCAATGTTTGTTGGAAGACTTTCTATGATATTTCTTAAACCCAATGTGTGGTTAAAAGAAAAATAAAATTCTCTTGTATTAACTTTTTGCAATTGGCTCAAATATTCTAAAAATAATTTATTTTCAAAAATTAGATAATAAAAGTTAACAAATATAATTATTAGAAAAGAAATAATGAAATGCTTAATATATTTTTTTTCATAGATAAATAATCCTAAAAGTGCAAATAAAAAAAACTGTGGCTTAATTAGTGATATAAAAATTATTATTAAAGAAAAAATCACTTTATAGTTTTTATGTAAACAAAAAATGGCAAATAATAATATTGCATAAACTACATTAGAAATATTTCCAGTAGTTAATGCTTTAAATAAAATTCCTCCAAAGGAAAAAAAAATTAATAATGGATAAATTATTTTAAATTTTTGTATTGGAAAAATTTTATATGAGAAAAATGATACTGTAATTACTGAAACAATGCTAACTAATAACCATATTTGTTTTATTACATTGAATTCTATTTTGCTTATAAATGATAAGAATTTTATGTAAGTTTGACTATAAAAGTAACCTGGCATTCCCCAATCTTTTCCCAGGATGTTTTTCATACAATCAATAAGAGATTGTGGTGTTCCACTTAAGCCAAAACCATACGGAGATACACCTTCTGAGTAAATTTTTCCTGAACAGTAATTCATTAAAAGATCGTCAAATAAGTATCTATCACCAAAAACAAACTTTTCAAAAAAATAGTTGATTGTATTTGCTGTAACTATAATTAATAAAATAAAAAAAAATATTTTTAATAAAATTATTGGATCCTTTTTGAGATTTTTTATTTTTATCATTTTTTTTTTTTTTTTTATTTTTTTTTTAAATTAAATTTTTTTTGATATTTAAAACCAAATCTATGTAATGAGCCAGAGAAAGTATTTATAAGTATCTTACTGGCATACTCTATGCCATTTAAATAAGAAATTTCTTTTCCGTAAAAAGTTGGAATTGCTATTTCTTTTATTTTGAAATTAGCTAATTTAAATTGAACTATTATTTCAGTATCAAAATTATAACTATTAGAGTTTAATAAAAATGGAATTTTTTTTAAAGATCTTACATTATAAATTCTATAACCAGAATGAAACTCAGATAATTTTGTTCCAAGTAAAAAATTTTGAATTTTTGTTAAAATAATATTTCCTATAAATTTATAAAAAGGCATACCACCTTTAATCGCATCCTTTTTATTTATCATTCTTGAACCAAAGACAGCATCATATTTTTTATTAATTATTTCATTTAGTAATTTGGGTAATTTTTCAGGAGCATACTGTCCGTCACCATGTAACAATACAACATAATCAAAATTATTTCTTATCGCATAAGAATAACCTGCCTTTTGACTGCCTCCATAACCAAGGTTTTTTTTATTTTGAGCGATATTAATATTGTATTTTTTTTTTTTTTTTAATTTTAGAGCTCTTTTATAAGTTTTATCTTTAGATGCATCATCGTTAATTAATATTTGAGTATTATATTTTTCAATACTTTTAGGTATTCTATTTAATACACTTTCAAGAAAATTTTCAACATTATAGGCTGTTACAAGTATCAATATTTTAATACTTTTATTCTTTTTTTTTAGCATTATTATTTTAAGATAAAAATATTTTTTTCTATCTTATCAATAAAAAAAAAAATGAAAATTTTTATTTCTGGCATTGCAGGGTTTCTTGGCAGCCATATAGCTGACAAAATGATTTCATTAGGTCATAAAGTCTCAGGATGCGATAATCTGATAGGAGGCTACCTTGATAACGTTCCTGACAAAGCTAATTTTTACCAAATAGATTGTAACGATTATTCAACAATGGTAAAAATTACTAAGGGAATAGATATTGTTATTCATTGTGCAGCAACGGCCTATGAAGGTTTGAGTGTTTTTAGTCCAAATATTGTTACTCAAAATATTGTAGGATCATCTGTTTCATTAATTACTGCAGCTATTTCTAATAAAGTTAAACGTATCGTTTATTGTTCTTCAATGGCAAGATATGGCACAAACAAAGTACCTTTTACTGAAAACATGATTCCAAAACCTCAAGATCCATATGGTATTGGTAAAGTTGCAGGAGAAGATTTTTTAAAAAATTTATGTGGTATACATAATGTTGAATGGGTTATAGCCGTTCCTCATAATATAGTTGGACCAAGACAAAAATATGATGATCCATATAGGAATGTAGCAAGTATTATGATTAATTTAATGTTGCAAAAAAGACAACCGATAATATATGGAAACGGAAAACAAAAGAGATGTTTCTCTTTTATTCAAGATGATATTGATATTTTAACTAAATTAGCTTTCAGCAAAAAAGCAAAAAATCAAATAATAAACATTGGACCAGACGAAGAATTTATAACAATTAATGAATTAGCAAATACTATTGCTAATTTATTAGCTTTTAATGTTAATCCTATATATAAAAAAGAAAGGCCACAGGAAGTATTTTTAGCCAATTGCTCGGCACAAAAAGCAAGAAAATTATTTAATTATAAAACTAATTATACTTTAAAAAAAGGTTTAACTGAAATGATTGAATATATTGAAAATAAAGGCGTTAGAAAATTTAAATACCATCTTGATTTAGAAATAGTTAATAATTTAACTCCAGTTACATGGAAAAATAAAATTTTTTAGGTTTATTAGGATTTAATTAAATTGAAAAAAGAAAAAATAATTTTAATTGTTATTATTTCTTTATCAATAATTTATATTCTAAATTGGGTCTGGCATTCAAAATTTACAAATTATTTTATTAGTGAAAAAACAAGCACAACTAAAAAAGTTAATGAGAATAAAAAGGTATTAATAAAAAATATAAAAAATATTGATAAAATAAATTTAATTGAAGAAAGATTTAAAAATTTATATAAAAAAATTGATTTATCTACTTCAATCGGATATGTAACTGATTTAAACGGTAGCTATGATTGGGTAAGAAATTTTCAGTACACTCAATATACTTTGTCCCCAGCTATTTTAGATGAAACAAATTATAATGGTTTAATTATAGGAAACTTTACAGATGTAAATGTTGTAAATAAAATTAAGAAACTGGATTATATTTTTTGTAAAAAAAAAATTAATAAAAACAATAGTTCATATCTAACTATGGATGATTTGTATAAAATTGAAAATCAATTAGTTATTTATTCACCAAAATTAGTAAATACAGGATATTTTTATAAAGAGACTTACGATTGTAAAAAAAATTATAAAATATCTATTTTAGAAGAGCTAGGAAATGGAGTAGTTTTATTAAAAATAGAAAACTTAGATTAAAATAATGAACTTTTTAATTTTATTTATTGGATTATTTACAAATTATATTTTTGGTTGTTTTTTTTGTAAAAATTTTTTCTTCAAAAATAATGAAGCTGTTTTAGAAAATTTTTTTATTAAAAATTTTTTTGGTTTTTTCTTTACTTCTTCTATTTATTTTTTTTTACTTTTCACATTTAATATTTCACCTTTAAAAATTCTATTAACAGAATTATTTTTTCTTATTATTTTTTTATATTTTTCAAAATCATATTTAAAAATTTTTTTTATAGATAAGTTTAGATTTAACTTAAAAAAAATAAGAATAAACTTTATTGAAAACAAGATAATTTATTTTTTTCTTGCAATTTATAGTTTTATTTTTTTTTTTAGAAATATAAAATCTCCGCATGGTGAAATCGATGCTATTAACCATTGGGGAAGAGGCGCAAGATTTTTATTCAGAGATAATGAATTTTGGACAAACAATTTTGATTTAAGATTTCTTTTTCATACTGATTACCCACTATTTATCCAGTCTACCGTTTCTAGAATTTGGAGTCTTTTAAATTTTGAAACACAGTTAGTACCGATAACTATTCATTATTTATTTTTTTTAGGTTTTCCTTTAATTTTTTATAAATTAATAAAAAAAATATTTAGTCATAATATTTCTTTAATCTCAACTCTATTTCTAATTTGCTTTCCGTTTTATTCACAAGTAGCAATGAGTCATTATGCAGATATACAATTATCATTTTTTATGTTTTTAAGTGTTTTTTTTGCATTTAATTTATTTATTAACGAAAAAAATAATATAAATCCAAATTTGTTCTTTTTTTTAGGATTTTTGACTGGTATTACATCATGGGTTAAAAGTGAAGGTATTCTATTTTCATTGATAGTTTTTTTATCGTTAATTTTTGTATTTTATTTATATAAAGAAAAATTTTTTTTTAAAAAAATATTTTATTATATTTTTGGTTTTTTTATTTCTTTTATCCCTCATTTATCACTTAGTTATATTTTTAAAACAAAAACTGAAATATTAAGATTTCAAACATTATCGGATAAAATTAACTTTATTTCTGATTATCAAAATGTTTTAGATGTATTGAAATGTTTTTTTATGGAAATGATAAAATTTAATAATTACTCATTAATCTTACTTATTTCTTCAATATACTTTCTAGGTTTTCATTTTAAAAAACAAAAACATATTATATTTATATTTTCTATATTATTTATATTTTTTTAACGCCTCTAGATCCTGTTCTTCATATAAAAACTTCATTAAATAGAATATTATTTCAATATCATCCAATAATAATTTTAGCCTTTTTTAGTTTATGTACTAAAATTAAAATAAAGAATAAATTTTAAAAATGTTTTAAGGTGTAAGAATTTATATTGAAAAAAAAAAGACTATTGATATTTATCGTTGCTTATAATGCTGAGAAAACTATAGATAAAGTTTTTGAAAGAATACCAAAAAGATTATCAAAGATTTATAATATAGAAATACTTGTTATTGATGATTGTTCAAATGATAAGACTTTTGAAGTTTGTAGAAAAATAAAAAAAACAAAAAAATTAAATTTTAAATTTAATTTTTTTTATAATCCTGTAAATCAAGGATATGGGGGTAATCAAAAAATGGGATATCATTACGCTATAAAAAAAAATTTTGATTACGTTGTACTTCTTCATGGTGATGGGCAGTATGCTCCAGAAGCATTACCTAGTCTTTTAGAAAATTTATTAAAAAGAAAATGTGATGTTGTTATTGGCTCTAGAATGGTAAATAAGAAAATGGCTTTAAAAGGTGGTATGCCTTTTTATAAATTTATAGGAAATATTATTTTAACCAACATTCAAAATTTCTTGCTTAATACAAATTTAGCTGAATTTCATTCTGGTTATAGAATATATTCAGTAAATTCTTTAAAAAATATTCCTTTTTACTTAAATACTAATGATTTTCATTTTGACACTGAAATTTTAATACAATTTTTTTTAATTGATAAAAAAGTTGAAGAAGTATCTATACCAACATTTTATGGTGACGAAATTTGCCATGTAAATGGTATTAAATATGCATTTAATGTATTAAGAGTTACTATGATTGCAAACTTACAAAAATTATTTAATTTTAAATTAACAAAAAAATTTGAAAGAAATAATAATTTAAAATATGATAATTCTAAATTCGATAAATTATTGTATAAAGCGGCTAGAAGAAAATAAATTTCTTATTTTTTGTAATTTCTAATTAATGTAGGTATTTTTTTTATAAAAATATTTTCCCAATTTGGCATTTGTATATTTAAAAATTTTTCTAGTTTATTAATATTTAAAAGAGAATTTAATGGTCTCTCAGCTATCTTCTGTCTTGTATTTATTTTTGTGTACATATTAGAATTTATTGGAATTAACTCTACTTTTCTAAGTTTTCCTTGAGAGTATTCAAGAATTTTTTGGGCAAGATTAAAATAATTTATACTACCTCTTGCAGATAAGTTTAATACTTTAGGATTTATTTTTTTTCTAATTATTTTTTTTAATATTCTAATTGTAGTTGTACTAATAAATTCAGCATCATTTGGGGTACCTATTTGATTATTAACTAAAAAGATTTTTTTCTTTTTTTTTATTGTTCTTATTATTTTTTTTGGAAAGTTTTCACCTTTTTCATTATATATCCAATTTAGTCTTAAAATTAAATAACTACATTTTGAAGAAATTATTTCTCTTTCTGCTTCTAATTTACATTTACCATAATAATTTATAGGATTTGCTTTGTCTTTTTCTCTCCAAGGGTTTTTTTTTTTACCATCAAATATATACACAGTTGAATAATGAACTAAAAAACATTCATTTTCAAATGCCCAATCAGCAATTTCTTTAGTTGAAGAAACATTAATTTTAAAACATTTTTTTCTATTTTTTTCTGCTTCATCAACTTCTGTAAAACCAGATGCATTAATTATTAAATGAGGTTGGAATCTGTCTATCTTTTTTTTTATAGAACTTAATTTTTCTAAATTTAATTCTTTTTTTGATAAACACTTAACTTGTTTACTTATTGTTTTTAGTTTTTTTTTAAGATGCGAACCTATTTGTCCAGATTGTCCCAGTAAAAGTATCTTATTTATTTTTTCCATCTTGGTAAATTTTTCATTTTTTTTAATTCATAACCTAAAGAATCTTTTTGAGATAAAATTGGCTTTTTTGTCGGCCATTTGATATTTATGAATGGATCATTCCATATAATTTCAACTTGGTTTTTTGGGTAATATTTACAGGTGCACTTGTACATTACATCAGCAGATTTACTTAGCACTAAATAACCATGGCCAAAACCTTCAGGAACCCAAAGTGATTTTTTCTTTTTTGAATCTAAAATAACACCACACCATTTTCCAAATGCTGGACTGTTTTTTCGAACATCTACAACTACATCAAATATTCTACCATTCATAACCGATATTAACTTTCCCTGTAATTTTGGATATTGAATATGAAGACCCCTTAAAACATTTTTTTTTGAATGTGCAAAGTTTTCTTGAACAATTTTAATATTTAATTTTTTTTTTAAATATTCATCTTTGTTCCATGATTCAAAAAAAAAACCTCTATCGTCATAAAAAATCTTAGGTTCTATAACACATGGTCCTGACAGATTTAATTTTTTTATTTTCATTAAGATCTATTTATAACTTATAGATGGTTTTTGTATTTTTTCCATTTTTGCGGCGCAATATTTAAATTCTGGAATTTTTCCAAATGGATCCAATTTTGGATTTGTTAATACATTGGCTGGTGCCTCTTTAAAAGTAAAAGGAAAAAATATAACATTGTTTGGTACATTTCTATCAAATCTTACTTTTACTTCAACCTTTCCTCTTCTAGTTGCTATTTTAACTTTGTCTCCTGCTTCTATTCCTTGTTTTTTTAATTGTTTTGGATTGAAATGTGCAGTAGCTACTGGCTCAATAGAATCTAAAACCTTTGATCTTCTTGTCATAGAACCTGTATGCCAGTGTTCAAGCAATCTTCCAGTCATTAAAATCATTGGAAATTTAACATCTGGGACTTCGTCTGGAGGTGTAAGTTCGGTTGGAACGATTTTACCTCTTTTATTTTTTGTATCAAAACCATTTGAAAAAATTACCTCTTCCCCTGGTTTGTTTAAATCTTTCACAGGATACACAACTGAACTTTCTTTTTCTAATCTTTCCCATGTTAGACCTTTAATCGATGGCATTGTTTCTGCCATTTCAGGAAATACATCTTTCGGATGTTTATAATTCCACTTTAATCCTAATCTTTTACCAATTTCATTTATAATCCACAAATCTTGTTTTGTATTTCCAGGAAGAGGTAAGGCTTGTCTACCCATTTGCACTTGTCTATTTGTATTAGTAAAACTTCCATTTTTTTCTGGAGCTGCTGAGCTTGGTAAAATAACGTCTGCAAATGTTGCAGTTTCAGTTAAAAACAAATCTTGTACTACTAAATGTTTTAAATTTGCAAGACCTTTTCTAGCTTCTTGTGTATCAGGATCCGACATTGCTGGATTTTCACCCATTATGTACATTCCTTTTATTGATCCATTAATCATACCATGCATTATTTCAACAACAGTTTGTCCAGGTTCTGGATCTAAATTAGATTTCCAAAGTTTTTCTAATTTTTTTCTATTTTTATCTTCCTCAACAGGAAAATAGTCTGGAAAAACCATTGGAATTAAACCAGCATCAGAGGCACCTTGAACATTATTTTGTCCACGAAGAGGGTGTAGGCCTGTTCCTGGTCTCCCAATTTGTCCACACATTAAAGACAAAGCAATTAATGCTCTAGCATTATCAGTTCCATGGACATGTTGGGAAATTCCCATTCCCCAAAAAATAATTGCTGATTTTGCTTTAGCATAAGTTCTTGCTACTGTTTTAATAGTTTCAACTTTTACACCTGTAATTTTTTCCATTTTTTCAGGTGGGAATTTTTTAATCTTATTTTTTAAATCTTTAAAACCTTCAGTGAACCCTTTTATATATTGTTGATCGTAAAGTTTTTCTTTAACAATTACATTCATTATAGAATTTAATAGAGCAACATCAGTACCAGGTCTAAAATTTAAACTTTCAAATGCATATTTATTTAAAGAACTTTTTCTTGGATCTATAACAATTAATTTAGAACCATTCTTTGCAGCATTTTTAAAAAAAGTTGCAGCAACAGGATGATTTTCTGTTGGATTTGCACCAATTACAATAATTACTTCTGAATTCTCACAATCATAAAAAGGATTACTCACAGCACCTGATCCAATAGTTTCTAAAAGCGCAACAACAGATGATGCGTGACATAACCTTGTGCAATGATCAACATTATTAGTTCCAAAACCTGTCCTTACTAATTTTTGAAATAAATACGCTTCTTCATTAGATCCTTTAGCTGATCCAAAACCAGCAAGAGAATTACCACCATGAAAATCACGAACTTTTTTTAGTCCATTTGCTGCACAATCTAGAGCTTCTTTCCAAGAAGCTTTTCTAAAATATTTTAAAGGATTTTTTGGATCAAAAATTTTAGTCGGATCTTTTTTAATGTTTGGTTTTCTTATAAGAGGTTCTTTTAATCTTTCAGGATTAGTAATATAGTCATATCCAAACCTACCTTTTACACACAATCTATTATGATTAGAAGGTCCATCTTTTCCATCTATCCAAGCTATTTTATCATTTTTGATATTATATTCTACTTGGCAACCAACACCGCAATAAGGACAAAGTGATTCAATTTTTTTATCTACTTTTGTATCTGAAATATGTTTTTCATTCATAACTGAAGCCGGCATTAATGCGCCAGTCGGACAAGCCTGTACACACTCCCCACATGCAACGCAAGTACTATCGCCCATTGGATCATCAAAATCAAAAACAATTTTTGCATTAGATCCTCTGTTTGCCATTCCTATAACATCATTAACTTGTACCTCTCTACAAGCTCTGACGCAAAGATTGCAATGAATACATGCATCTAAATTAACTTCCATAGCACTATGACTTATATCTGGTTTTGGTAGATATTCTTTTTTTGGAAATCTACTATTATTAACTCCTAATTTATTTGACCATTGCCAAAATTTTGAATTTTTATCTCGAGCAACACTTCTTTTCGGTTGATCAGCTACAAGTAATTCAAATACCAATTTTTGAGATGTTTTAGCTCTGTTGGATTTAGTATTAACTTTCATTCCTTCAGTTGGTTTTCTTATACATGAAGCAACTAAAGTTCTTTCACCATCAACTTCAACCATACAAGCTCTACAATTTCCATCTGGTCTGTAACCTGGCTTGGGCTCATAACAAAGATGAGGTATATTATCTCCGTGTCGCTTAGCTACTTGCCAAATTGTTTCACCTTTTTTTGCTGTTACTTTTTTACTATTTAATATGAAACTAATGTCTTTCATTTTCTTTATTAATTTATATCATTTTGAAAATATTTTAATACACAATTTACTGGATTAGGAGCGGCTTGCCCTAGACCACAAATTGATGAATCTATCATAACTTTGCTTAAATCGTCTAAAAGTTTTTTATCCCATTTTTTATTTTCTAATAATTTCACTGCTTTTTCTGTCCCAACTCTGCATGGCGTACATTGACCGCAACTTTCATCCTCGAAAAATTTTAGCAAATTAATTGCAATATCTTTCATACTGTCTTGATTTGAAAAAATTACAATTGCAGCTGATCCAACAAAGCATCCCTTTTTATCTAATTCTTTACCAAAATCAAGAGGAATATCGGCCAATGAGGCAGGCAAAATACCACCCGAAGCACCGCCTGGCAAATAACCTTTAAATACTTGACCTTTTTGCATACCACCGCAATGCTTATCAATTAATTCTTGGACTGTAATTCCTGCCGGAGCTTTTTTTACTCCTGGATCATTAATTCTTCCTGATACTGAATAAAATCTAAATCCTGATCCACCATTTTTACCAAAATTTGAGAACCATTTTGCTCCTTTTTCTAAAATATCTCTTATCCAAAAAAGCGTTTCGACACAATTACATAACGTCGGTCTTCCAAACAATCCTTCTTGTACTGGAAATGGCGGTTTATGTCTTGGATACCCTCTTTTTCCTTCAATGCTTTCAAGCATTGCTGATTCTTCACCACAAATATAAGCTCCAGCGCCTCTTCGAATAATTAATTTACAATGGTTTGTTAAACCTTCTTTTTCAATTTTTTCTATTTCTGTTTTAAGGATTTTGTTAATAAAAGGATATTCATCTCTTAAATAAATATAACAAACTTCTGCTTCCACAACCCAAGCAGCAATTAGCGCACCCTCAAGCAAACGATGAGGATCTGTTTCCATACAAAATCTATCTTTAAAGGTTCCTGGCTCACCTTCATCTGCATTAACAGCCATCAATCTTGGAGCTGGCTCTTTTCTGGTTAATTTCCATTTTAGACCAGTTGGAAAACCTGCACCACCAAGACCTTTGAGATTTGAATCTTCAATTATTTTAATAATTTGATTGGGGTTAATTTTATTTGATAAACATTTTTTTAGAAAATTATAACCACCATTTTTTCTATAAGTATTAAAATCTACATATTTGTTAATTTTTGGAGAAAAATCTTTTTTATTAATTATTTCTTCAACTTTTTTTTCATCTGCATAGTCTACATGTCTATGACCAATTTCTAAAACAGGAGCAGTATCACATCTGCCCATACATGGTGCATTTACAACTCTAATATTTTTGTATTTTTTTTTTAAATTACTTAAGAGTTTTTTTGCACCCATCATTTCACATGTGACTGTATCACATACTCTAATTGTTATATCAGCTGGTTTTTCATCATTATCAATAATGTCAAAATGAGCATAAAATGAAGCAACTTCGTATACCTCAGCCAAAGGCATTTGCATTATTGTTGCTAGCGCCGTTAAGTGTTTAGCGTGAAGACATTTAAACTTATCTTGTATAAGATGCAAGTTTTCAATAAGCATATCTCGAGCTTTTGATTTGTTTTTAAGTAGTAAGATTATTTCTTGTTCTGCATCTTCATCAACAATCCTACCTTTAGGAAAGAAAACTTTTTTTTCCTTTTTCCTACCTAAATCACCGTTTCCTAATATTTTAATTTTGTTACTCATAGATAAAAAAAATAGCTCCTAATAATTACATAACGTTTAAAAAAAAAAAACAATTATAATTCATTTTTTATAATTTCCAGTTCAATTTCTTTACCATTTATAGTTTTTTTTCCAGCATTTTCAAAATTAACAGTAATAATATCGCCTATTTTTGACTGTACTTGTCCTATTCCCCAATCTTTTTTTTTGGGATGATTAACAAAAATTCCTGGTATTATTAAATCGTTCATATATTTATTATCAATTTTTTTATTTTTTTTGTTGAGTTTTTATTTAATATGAATATATTTTTCATCTTAATATATGAATAAATATTATGGTTAAAAAAAAGAATATTTCTTCAAAATATAAACCTACCGCAAAAGAGCCATTTATGAACCCAAAACAAAAACAGTATTTTAAACAAATACTTACCAATTGGAAAGAAACACTTTTAAAGGGTTCAACTGAAACTATTTTAAATTTAAAAGAAGATAAAGAGGTTTCAGGTGATTTTGCCGATATTGCCTCGGCTGAAAGTACAAAGTCTATTGAACTCCGTACTAGAGATAGAGAAAGAAAGCTTATTAGTAAGATCGATGAAGCTTTAAAGCGTATTGAAAATAATACATATGGTTATTGTGAAGTAACTGGAAAACCTATTGGTTTAAAAAGACTTGAAGCAAGACCCATCGCTACATTAAGTATAGAAGCGCAACAAATGCACGAAAACCAAGAACAGCTTAATAATGATTAAATCTCTATAAAACTATATTTCTGATTCGTTTTATATATTAGTTTGTTTTTTATTACTATATTATTTGTTTTTTTTACTTGAATAAAAGAACAAAAGTAGTACATTTATAACTATACTTTTTTTATTTATTTTATTGGAGGATATTAAAATGAAAAAACCTATTTTAAAAACAGTAAGCTCTACTATGCAAGAGAGTCAAAAAGTAAAAAAAATTAAAGACGAATCTTTAAATACTGCAATTTCACAAATTGAACAAAGTTATGGAAAAGGTTCAATTATGAAATTAGGTGACGACAAAAAGAATGTAGATGTAGATGTTATTTCTACAGGATCTATTGGTTTAGATATAGCATTAGGTATAGGTGGGTTACCAAGAGGTAGAATAATTGAAATTTATGGTCCAGAAAGTTCTGGTAAAACAACCCTAGCAATACACGCTATTGCTGAATGTCAAAAAACAGGGGGTACTTCTGCTTTTATAGATGCAGAACACTGTCTAGACCCTTCTTATGCAAAAAAACTTGGAGTAGATATAGATAGCTTATTAATTTCACAACCTGATTCAGGCGAGCAAGCTTTAGAAATAGCAGAAACATTAGTTAGATCTAATGCAGTTGATATTTTGGTTATAGATAGTGTTGCAGCACTAGTACCAAAAGCTGAAATAGAAGGTGATATGGGAGACTCACACATGGGTTTACAAGCTAGATTGATGAGTCAAGCTTTAAGAAAAGTTACCTCATGTATTTCTAGATCAAATTGTATTGTAATATTTATTAACCAAATAAGAATGAAAATTGGAGTTATGTTTGGTAATCCCGAGACAACGACAGGTGGTAATGCACTTAAATTTTATTCTTCAGTTCGTTTGGATATTAGAAGAATTGGAGCAATTAAAGACAAAGAAGAAATAATTGGCAACCATACTAGAGTAAAGGTTGTTAAAAATAAACTCGCACCTCCTTTTAGAATGGTTGAGTTTGATATTATGTATGGAAAGGGAATTTCTAAACTTGGCGAATTGATTGATTTAGGTTCTGAGGCAGGAGTAATTGAAAAATCCGGCACTTGGTATTCTTATAAAGGAGAAAAAATAGGTCAAGGTAGAGTAAATGCAAAACAATTTCTTGCTGAAAGAAAAGATTTAGCATCAGGTATATACAGATCAATTATGGAAGCAAGTGGTATAGTAAAAGAGAAAATGATGGAAGGAAAAGAAGAAAAAAAAACAATTTCTGAAGATCCCATTAAAGAACCACAATAAATGAAATAATTTTTTATTGCTAATTAAATTTGCTTGGTACATTCTTAAATATAAGTTATGTATCCAAGCATTTTAATTAGAAAAAAGTTCCTAGATTACTTCAAAAAGAACAATCATCAGATTGTTAATTCAAGCTCATTAATTCCTGAAAATGATCCTACCTTATTATTTACTAATGCTGGAATGGTTCAATTTAAAAATATTTTAACAGGAGTCGAGGAAAGTAACCTAAAAAGAGTTGCAACTTCACAAAAGTGTATCCGTGCAGGTGGAAAACATAATGATCTTGATAATGTTGGTTACACCTTACGCCATCATACTTTTTTTGAAATGTTAGGAAATTTCTCATTCGGAGATTATTTCAAAGAAGAAGCGATTTTTTATGCATGGGAATTATTAACAAAAGAATTTGAAGTTGATAAAAAAAAATTGTTAATTACTTTTTTTTCAGAAGATTCTGTTACAGGAAATATATGGAAAAAAATTACAGGTTTTGGAAAAGATAAAATAATTTCTGTGAAATCTAAAGATAATTTTTGGTCGATGGGTGAAATTGGGCCATGTGGTCCATGTACAGAAATATTTTATGATTATGGTGAAAAATTTAACGGATCAGTTTCAAGAAAAGGAATTACAGGCGATAGATATGTTGAAATATGGAATCTTGTATTTATGGAGTTTAATCAAATTGAGAAAAATAAAAGAATAAATTTACTAAAAAAAAGCGTAGACACAGGAATGGGTCTTGAGAGAATATCGGCATTATTACAAAATACTAATGATAATTATCAAACAGATATATTTAAAGAAACGATTAATTTAATTACAAAATTATCTAAGTCAGAAAATAAAAATAGTGAAAATCTTAGTGAAAGAATAATAGCTGATCATATTAGAGCATCGTGCCATTTAATTTCTGATGGAGTTTTGCCCTCTAATGAAGGAAGAGGTTATGTTCTTAGAAGAATAATGAGAAGAGGAATGCGACATGCGCATATTCTTGGTTGTTCTGAGCCAGTATTTTATAAGTTAGCTCCATTAATAATCAATGAAATGGGAGATATTTTTCCTGAATTAAAGAGAGCTGAAACTTTAATTATAGAAACATTAAAAAATGAAGAGAATAGATTTAAACAAACTATAGATAGAGGTTTAAAAATTTTAAACGATGAGATAAAAAAAACAAAAAATAAAAAGTTATCTGGAAATACAGCGTTTCTTTTATATGACACCTATGGTTTTCCTTTGGATCTAACTCAAGATATTTTAAAAGATTTAAATATATCAGTTGATTTAAAAACATTTGAAAAAAAAAATGGACGAACAAAGAAAGAAAGCAAGACATGCATGGAAAGGATCTGGCGATGTTAAAACTGATAAATTGTGGTATGAAATTTTTGAAAAATACGGATCAACAGAGTTTGTTGGATACAAAAGTTTAAGAACTCAAGGATTAATAATTCAAATTATAAAAAATAATAAATCTATAAACAAAATAAAACAAAGTGACAAAGCAATAATAGTTACAAATCAAACATCATTTTATGGTGAATCAGGAGGTCAAATTGGAGATACAGGAGTAATTAAATTTAATAACAATAAATTTAAAGTTTTAGATACAAAAAAAATTCTTAAGATGCATTTGCATTATGGAGAAGTTATAAAAGGTAAATTTAAAAAAAATGAAACGGTAAACCTAATTGTTGATAGTAAGAAAAGGCAAAGAGTTAAGATATATCATTCTGCAACTCATTTACTTCACGCATCATTAAGAAAAATATTAGGCACCAATGTTACACAAAAAGGCTCATTGGTTAGCTTTGATAAACTTCGCTTTGATTTTAGTTGCTCTAAACCTATAAGTGATATTGATATAAAAAAAATAGAAAATGTTGCAAATAAAATTATAAAACAAAATGAAAAAGTTAACATTTCTATCATGCCATATAAAAAAGCTGTTGAAAAAGGTGCAATTGCTCTTTTTGGAGAAAAATATGAAGATGAAGTTAGAGTAGTAAGTATGGGGAAAGAAGAGAATGAATCTATTTTTTCTATGGAATTATGTGGTGGAACTCATATTAATAAAACAAGTGAGATTAATGATATTAAAATAATTAAACAATCATCAGTTGCATCTGGAATAAGAAGAGTCGAAGCTTTATCTGGTAATGATTTATCGAATTATATCAAAGCTGAAAAAGAAGCTATATTTGTTAGAGAAAAAGAAAAAAAAAATAAAAAAGAAAGAGAAAAATTAGATGAAAAGAAAAAAATAGACTCTTTAGAGGACCCTTCAAAAAATATTCTAGTAGAAGGAAACGAAAATGCTATTAAATATTATTTTAGAACTATTATAGATTTTCCTCCAAACGATTTACCAAAACTTTTAGATAAATTAAAAATAGAAATAAAAAGTGGGATAATAATTTTATTTGGTGTGCATGAAAAAAATATTTCAATTGTTGTTGGAGTAACCGAAGATCTTTTATCAAAGATTAATGCTGTAGATATTGTAAAAAAAGTATCTGAAATTCTTGGAGGAAAAGGTGGGGGAGGAAGACCAGATTTTGCAAGAGCAGGAGGTGGTAATGATAAATCTAATATCCCCAAAGCGTGTGATGCAGTAAAAGAATTAATTAAGTCCTGTTAAACTTATTTTAAAAAATGGCGGTCTCGGCAGGATTCGAACCTGCGACCTTCGGTTTAGGAAACCAACATTCTATCCACTGAACTACGAGACCAATTCTTTTAATTAATTTTTTCCTTAACTTTTTGTATAAATTCTTTTGTATTTAGCCATTTAGTATTTTTTCCAACCAATAATGCTAGATCTTTTGTCATCATTCCTGAGGCTACAGTATGTATACATGCATTTTCAATTTTTTTACTAAATTTTTGTAGTTCAATATTGCCATCAAACTTACCTCTGTAATATAAACCTTTTGTCCATGCAAAAATAGACGCTATTGGATTTGTTGAAGTATTCTTTCCTTCTTGATACTGTCGAAAATGCCTTGTTACAGTTCCATGAGCAGCTTCTGCCTCTACAGTTTTTCCATCAGAAGTCATAAGCACAGAACTCATAAGCCCTAAAGAACCATATCCTTGGGCAATAGTATCTGATTGAACATCTCCATCGTAATTTTTGCATCCCCAAACAAATCCACCTTCAGTTTTTAAAACATAAGCAACCATATCGTCAATTAATCTATGTTCAAAACTTAAATCTAATTTATCAAATTCTTTTTTATATTCTTTATTAAAAATTTCTTCAAAAATAATTTTAAATCTACCATCATATGTTTTTAAAATTGTATTTTTTGTTGATACGTAAACAGGAAGTTTAGTATCTAAACCGTAATTAAAACAAGCTCTTGCAAAATCTTTAATTGAGTCATCTAAATTGTACATACTCATAGCAATACCTGGCCCATCAAAATCATGGACCTTGTGCTCGATTTTTTTTTTTTTATTTTTTGGCTCAAACTTTATAGTTAACTTTCCAGGTCCTGGTATTTTAAAATCAGTAGCTCTGTATTGATCACCAAAGGCATGCCTTCCAATTATAATTGGTTTTTTCCAGTTAGAAATTATTCGTGGAATATTTGGACATAATATTGGTTCTCTAAAAACAGTTCCTCCCAAAATATTTCTAATAGTACCATTTGGCGATAACCACATTTTCTTTAATTTAAACTCTTTAACCCTTGTTTCATCTGGGGTTATAGTTGCGCATTTAATTCCTATACCATATTTTTTAATAGCGTTAGCTGCTTCTATAGTGATTTGATCATTACTTTTATCTCTATTTGTAATACTTAAGTCGTAACTTTTGATATCAATATCTAAATAAGGGAGTATCAATTCACGTTTAATCATACTCCAAATGACACGTGTCATTTCATCGCCGTCTATATCTACAACTGGATTTTTAACTTTTATTTTTTTCATAATTAGAGCTATTCTTTATTTTAGAACAGCAAATATTTTATTTATTGATGTAGTTACCTTAATATTGTTCTTAATTTCTTTTTTTGAATATTTTTGTTTAATACTAGTATCTAACAATTCTAGTAATTTATTCCAAAATTTTTTATAATTTAGTAAAATCAATAATTTATTTGATTTTATTAATATATTAGTTGCAATTACTTCAAAGACCTCATCTATAGTTCCAATACCCCCTGGTAAGACAATAAATGCATCTGATTTTTTATACATTAATTCTTTTCTTTTTTGTAG
>CACLKH010000003.1 GCA_902607475.1 uncultured Alphaproteobacteria bacterium
AAAAAGAAGAATTAGTTGAAGAAGCTAAAGTACAAAAAAACGAATTGATTGAAGATGCTAAAATAAAAAGTAAAACATTAATAGAAGAAGCTAAAATACAAAAAGAAGAATTAGTTGAAGAAGCTAAAATACAAAAAGAAGAATTAGTTGAAAAAGCTAGAGAAAAAAGTAATGAATTAAAGGAAGGTTTCTTAAAAAATATCAAAAAATTCAAAGTGTACAGCCCCGATACTGACACCTATGCCTTAAACATTGATAAATAATATATGAGAGAAGTTGCTCTAGATATAGAAACTACTGGTTTAGAATATAAAGAAGGGCATAAAATAATTGAAATAGCTTGTGTAGAACTTTTAAACTTTATACCTACAGGAAAAATTTATCAAACATTTATCAATCCAGAAAGAAAAAATAGTTCAAGTGCAAAAGAAAAACATGGCATATCAGATGATTTTTTAAAAGATAAAAAACTTTTTAGAGAAATAATTCCTGATTTTTTAAAATTTATAAATAATTCTCCTCTAATTGCACATAATGGATCTAATTTCGATATACCTTTTTTAAATCATGAATTAAAACAAAATAATCATGATATTATAAAAAATCCAATTATAGATACTTTAATTCTTGCTAGAAAAAAATTTCCTGGTTCGCCTGCTAATTTAGATGCATTGTGTAGAAGGTTTGATATTGATTTATCAATAAGAAAGAAACATGGCGCCTTAATAGATGCAAAATTATTAGCTAAAGTTTATTTAGAATTAAAAGGGGGTCAACAACCTAATTTAATTTTAGATTCAAAAAAAGAAAAAGAAGAAAAAAAAGAACAATTTTTTGAAAAAAAAATTTTAAAAGATAGAAAATTTGTTTTATCTAGTATTGAAGAAGAAAAGCATGAAGAGTTTATAAAAAAAATAAAAAAACCAATATGGAATGAATATAAATAAATAATGGAATTTTTAAATTAATTTTTCTTTTCTTTTTCAGTTTGTTTACGAAATAAAGCAGCAAAATCGATGGGATTTAACATCAAAGGAGGATAACCGCCATCTCTTGTAGTTTCAGCTAATATATTTCTTGCAAATGGAAATAACATCCTTGGTGCTTCGATTAAAAGAAGAGGTTTTTCATGTTCTTGAGGAACTTTGTTTAGTGTAAAAATTCCAGCATAGCTAACCTCTGCAATAAAAGCAATTTTGTCTTTATTTTTTGCTTCAGTTTTTATATCTAAAGTAACCTCAAAAGCATTATCAGGAAGTTTTTTAACAGAAGTGTTTACATTAACTTGTATATTAGGTTTTTCAGCATCTTTTTTATAAGCTTCTAATGGATTTGGATTTTCGAATGATAAATCTTTTAAATATTGAGCATTTATGAAGATTCCTGCTGGAGCATCTTCAGGTGTATGGCCTGGTTTTTTTTGTACTTTTTTTGCCATTTTTTTATTGTTTATGCATATTAATCATGAGGTTAAAAAAATCTACTTTTTTTTTTTGTTATCATCAATTTCTTCATAATCGCCTTCAAAAATTTTATTTTTTTTATCTTTCTCATCAGGATAGTAGGTAGATTTTTCTTTGTATACTGTTCTTTTTTTTAAGTGTGTAGTTATATAACTAATAATTAAATTTCTAGTTTTTGGAATTAATAAAATACATCCTAAAGTATCTGTTAGGAAACCTGGTGTTAATAAAAAAGCACCTGCAATAAGTATAGCTATACCTTCAAATATTGAGAGAATAGGTATTTTATTTGATTTAATTTCTTCTAATGCTTTATTTAAAATAGTAATTCCTTGGCTTTTAACTAGTATTGCACCAATTATCCCTGTAATAATTATTATAATAATAGTATTCCATAAACCTATATATTTACCTATTGTGATAAATAGCATTACTTCTATAAGAGGTATTACTATGAAAAATAAAAAAAACATGTTTGTTTATTGGAAAAAATAATTACATTATTCATTCAGTTTACTTTAAAACTAAATTAAAGTATAAATTTATTTATGAATACTTTTTTAACATTAGATTTAATTTTTTTTGTACTAGTAGCAGTTTTTTTAATTATTAGATTAAGAAGTGTATTAGGTAGGAGAACAGGTAATGAAAAAAGACCAAAAGATATTTTTATGTACCAAGACACAACCTTAGATACTGATAAAAAGAAAATTTTAGATGGAAAACAATCTATAAAAAGCAAATTTCATAATAAATTATCTACTGAAAAAGAAAATAACTTAAATAAAAATACTGTGTTAGAAAAAATTTATTACGTCGATAAAAGTTTTTCACCAAAAAAATTTTTATCTGGTGCTAAAATTGCATTTAAAACAATTATTCAATCTTATGCAAATGGAGAGATTAATAAAATTAAGCATTTAATGAGTACTAATGTTTTTTCTATTTTTTCAAAAGAAATAAAATCTAGAACTAGAAAAAAATATATTTTAGAACATACTTTAGTTTCTATAAAAAGTGCAGATATAGAAAATGTTAATTTTAAATCTAGTATAGCCGATATAGTTGTAAAATTTATTTCTGAACAAGTAAACTTATTGAAAAATGAAAAAGGAAAAATTTTAAAAGGAAACGACGAGTATATTGAGAATCATACTAATTATTGGACATTTTCCAAAGATTTAAAATCTTCCAATCCAAATTGGAAGCTTGTTGTAACAAAAGCTGAATAACAAAAAAAAGAAAATTCTTTTATCTGATGAAGACAAAGTTTTGTGGGAACTTTTTACCAAAAATTTAAATAAATCTTTGAAGAGTAATAAAAACGAAATTATTTTTAAAAGTAAAAAAATTAAAAATAATACTAAAGAACTTTCAAAATTAAAACTTGGAGAAATGTCAGTATTAAGTAAAAAAAATATTAGAGATTTTAATAAAGGAAATGTATTTATAGAGAATAAGTTAGACCTTCATGGTTTTAATCAAGCAGATGCAGAAATTTTATTAGAAGATTTTATAAATCAATCAATAGAAAACGGGAAAAGATTAATTTTAATTATTACTGGAAAAGGAAAAGAAGGAGAGGGTGTTATAAAAAATAATATTATATCTTGGTTAAATAATAAACGTCTCCGTAATAAAATTTTAGCTGTTAACCATGCATCAAAAAAACATGGCGGCAGTGGGGCGATCTATATTCTTTTAAGAAAATTCTAAAAAATTTTTTTTATAAAATAAATTTACTTAAATCAATATCTTTTGCAAGTTTACCAACCTCGTCTTTTACTTGTTTGGATGTAATTTTTATTTTTTTTCCTTTATATTCTGTTGCATTAAAGCTTATATTTTCAATTAATTTTTCTAATACTGTGTGAAGTCTTCTTGCACCTATATTTTCAACATTTGAATTTATTTCTGTTGATAATTTTGCAATTTCATCAATTGAATCTTTTCCAAAATCTAAATCAACTTTTTCAGTTTTTAAAAGAGCTTTATATTGTTTTATTAAACTATTTTCAGGTTCATTTAAAATTTTAACAAAATCATCTTTTGTTAATGCATTTAACTCAACTCTTATAGGTAGTCTTCCTTGTAATTCAGGAAGTAAATCCGAAGGTTTTGATAAATGAAATGCACCAGAAGCTATAAATAAAATGTGATCTGTTTTAATAGGACCATATTTTGTTGTTACAGTTGTTCCCTCGATTATTGGCAACAAATCTCTTTGCACGCCTTCTCTACTAACATCTCCCCCAACTCTTTCAGAGCGTGCACAAATTTTATCCATTTCATCTAAAAAAACTATGCCATTTTCTTCGACATCTTTTTTTGCTATGGAGGTTATTTTTTCTTGATCAATTAATTTATCAGATTCTTCTTCCATTAGTGGTTTATATATTTTTTCAATAATCATTTTTTTCTTTTTCTTTTTTTGTCCCATACCTTTTCCAAGTAATTCATTTAAATTTATCATACCAACTTGACTACCAGGCATTCCTGGTATATCGAGGGTAGGAAATCCTGTACCACTTGGATTATCAACAAGATCAATTTCTATAATTTTTTTATTTAGTTTACCACTTCTAAGTTGAGCTCTAAATTTGGATCTAGTTTCCAGACTTGCATTTTTTCCGACTAGGGCATTTAAAACTCTTTCTTCAGCATTATGTTGTGCTTGTGATTTAACTTTATTCCTTAATTTTTCTTGTGTCATTGTAATAGAAATTTGTATTAAATCTCTGACAATTTGTTCAACATCTCTTCCAACATAGCCAACTTCAGTAAATTTTGTTGCTTCTACTTTTAAAAAAGGAGCTTCGGCGAGCTTAGCTAGTCTTCTTGATATTTCAGTTTTTCCTACACCAGTTGGTCCAATCATTAAAATATTTTTTGGTAAAATTTCTTCTCTTAGATCTTCAGGAACTCTTTGTCTTCTCCATCTGTTTCTTAAAGCAATAGCCACAGCTTTTTTTGCTTCATTTTGACCAATTATGTATCTATCTAATTCTTTTACTATTTCTTTTGGAGTATAGTTTTTTTTTTCTTCTACTTTTTTTTTGTTAACAAAGTTTTTTTTTACTGTATCGTCCATAATTTATAATTTTTCAATTGTAATGTTTGAATTAGTATAAATACAAATATCAGATGCTATTTTCATCGCTTTTTTTGCAACTTCTTCCGTACTTAATTTTTCCTGTTCCATAAGAGCCCTTGCTGCTGCTAAAGCATAAACTCCGCCACTTCCTATACCTATCAAACCATCTTCAGGTTCTACCACATCTCCTGTGCCAGATACAATTAATGACACCGATTTATCAGCAACTGCCATCATTGCTTCTAATCTTCTTAAATATTTATCTGTTCTCCAATCTTTAGCTAATTCAACACATGCTCTTGTCAGTTGATTTTGATGTTTTTCCAATTTACCTTCTAATCTTTCAAAAAGAGTGAAAGCATCAGCAGTTGCTCCAGCAAATCCAGCTATAACTTTGTTATTTCCTAATCTTCTAACTTTTACTGCATTTGATTTCATAACAGTGTTTCCTAAACTTACTTGACCATCACCTGCAATTACAACATTATTTTTTTTTCTTACAGCTAAAATAGTAGTTCCGTGCATATTATTGTTTGAATTTTCTTTTATCATTACAATTTATTAATATTTGTTACTATTGGATAAATAATGTATTTTTCATGAAATGTAAGACTATAGACTAAAAAAAATGAGAGAATCAAAAATTAATAGAAAAACTAGTGAAACTAACATTTCAATTGAAATAAACCTTGATGGGAAAGGCAAATTTAACATTTCAACTGGAATAGGGTTTCTCGATCATATGTTAGAACAACTTTCTAAACACAGCCTTATAGATATTAATTTAAAAGCAAAAGGTGATTTAAAAATTGATGATCATCATACAACAGAAGATACAGGAATTGTTTTAGGTGAAGCTATATCTAAAGCTTTAGGAAATAAAAAATCTATTAAACGTTATGGCAATTTTTTTATACCTATGGATGAGACATTAACTAGAGTTAGTATTGATTTATCTAATAGACCTTATTTGATTTGGAAAGTTAAATTTACAAATAAGCAAATAGGAAAAATGGATAGTGAATTGTTTAAAGAATGGTTTCAAGCCTTTTCTCAAGCTGCAGGGGTAACTTTACATGTAGAAAATTTATATGGTGATAATAATCATCACATAATCGAAACATGTTATAAAGGACTTGCAAGATCTTTAAGAGAAGCAATATCTGTTGATCCTAGAGAAAAAGGAAAAATTCCTTCAACAAAAGGTAAATTATAAAAAAAAGTGAAAATTGCTTTAATAGATTATGGGTCTGGAAATATACAGTCAGCTTATAAAGCTTTAGAATTAGTAAGTAATTATAAGAAAAAAATTTCCGTAATTTCTAATTCTAAAGATTTACTAAAAGTTGATAAAATAATTCTACCTGGTGTGGGCGCATTTGCTGATTGTATGAAAGGACTCAAATCTATCTCTGGCATGATAGATATTTTAAATGAAATTGTATTAGAGAAAAAAAAACCATTTCTAGGCATATGTGTCGGTATGCAACTTTTAGCCACTGAAGGAAAAGAAAAAGGTAATCATAAAGGATTAGGGTGGATTGCAGGAAAAGTTATAAAAATAAAAAAAAAAAATAGAATAAAAATACCTCATATGGGGTGGAACACTGTAAAAATTATTTCTAAGCACCCAATTTTAAAAAGAAAAAAATTTGAATCATATTTTGTTCATAGCTATAATTTTGTTTGTAAAGATAAAAAAAATATTTTAGCCACATGTAATTATCAACAAAATATTACGGCTATAGTTGGAAAAGAAAATATAATAGGAACACAATTCCATCCAGAAAAAAGTCAAAAAATTGGTTTAGAAATTTTAAAAAATTTTATTTCTTGGAATTATTAATATGATTTTATTTCCTGCGATAGATATTAAAAACGGTTCTTGTGTTCGGTTAGTTCAAGGAAAAATGGAAGAAGCCACAGTTTTTAATGAAGATCCAGTAGATCAGGCTAAAATTTTTGAATCAAAAGGTTGTAAATGGATTCATATTGTTGATCTTGATGGAGCAATTAAAGGTTATTCCGTTAATCAAAAAATAATTAAAGAAATAATATCATCAGTTAATATAAAAATTCAATTAGGCGGAGGGATTAGAAATATAAAAACAATTGATAAATGGTTTGAAATTGGAGTAGAGAGACTAGTTGTTGGTTCTTTAATAGTAAATAATCCTAATTTAGTTAAAAAAGCTATAAAGAAATACCCTGGAAAAATTGTTTTAGGAATAGATTTAATAGATGATAAATTGGCAATTGAAGGTTGGGTGAAAAAAACAGATATAAGTCCTGTAGATATTGCAAAAGATTATGAAAATTTAGATATTGCTTCTTTTATTTGTACGAATATAAAAAAAGATGGCGCGATGCAGGGAATAGATTTAAATTTTATTTTAAATAATACAAATATTTTTAAAAAACCTATTATTGCTTCAGGAGGAGTAACAAGTTTGAAAGATTTGCAAACTTTAAAAAATAATGAAACAAAAGGAATTGAAGGAGTAATTTGTGGAAGAGCAATATATGAGGGAAAGATTGATATTATAGAAGCAAACAAAATATTTGAAATAAATTGATATGTTGAAAATTAGAATTATACCTTGTTTAGATGTTAAAGATGGGAAAGTAGTTAAAGGAACTAAATTTATAAATTTAAAATATGCTGGTGATCCAGTTAAGCAAGCACAAATTTATGATAAACAAGGTGCTGACGAATTATGTTTTTTAGATATTACTGCTAGTAGTGATAAAAGAAATATTCTTTATAATGTTGTAAAAAAAACTGCTCAAAAATGCTTTATGCCATTAACAGTTGGTGGCGGGGTAAGATCAATTGAAGATATACGTAAATTACTTTTATGTGGAGCTGATAAAGTATCAATTAATACGGCTGCAATAAAAGATCCTAAACTTATAAAAAAGTCATCAAGTAAATTTGGAAATCAGTGCATTGTTGTTGCGATAGATGCAAAACAAATTAAAAAAAATAAATGGGAAATTTATACTCATGGTGGTAGAAAAAAAACAGGAATTGATGCAATTAAATGGGCAAAAAAAATGGAAAATTTTGGAGCTGGTGAAATACTTTTAACATCTATGGATAAAGATGGTACAAAATCAGGATTTGATCTAAAATTAACAAAAAAAATATCTAATAGTGTTAATATTCCAGTAATTGCTTCAGGCGGCGTAGGAAATATACAACATCTTATTGATGGAATAAAAATTGGAAAAGCATCAGCTGTTTTAGCTGCTTCAATTTTTCATTATGGAAAGTATACTTTAAGGCAAGTAAAAAATAAAATGAAAGAAAAAGGAATAGCCGTTAGAATTTAAATGAAAAAGAAAAAAAAAAATACCGGGGAAATAATTGATACTCTTTTTTCTATTATAGAAGGAAGAAAAAAAATAAAAAAAAAAGGGTCCTACACATCTTTTTTGTTTAATAAAGGTATGAATAAAATAGCCCAAAAAGTTTCAGAAGAAACAGCTGAAACAGTAATAGAGGCTATTCAAGGAAAAAAAAAGTTAGCTGTTCAAGAAAGTTGTGATCTACTTTATCATTTAATGGTTATGTGGGCAAAACTTGGAATAAATCCAAATGAAATTTGGAATGAATTAGATAAAAGGATGAAAAAGCCAAAAAAAAAAAATAAAAAATATAATGTATGACAATAATAATATTTTTGCAAAAATTTTAAGAGAAGAAATTCCTTGTAAAAAAGTTTATGAAAACGAATATGCACTTGCTTTTCATGATATAAATCCACAAGCAAAAATACATATATTAGTTATACCTAAAGGAAAATTTATTTCGTTTGCAGATTTTTCTAAAAATGCATCAAAGGATGAGATTGAAGGTTTTTTTAAAGCAGTTGGGAAAGTTGCAGAAGATCAAAATTTAGTAGGAGAAGGATATAGAATATTAGCGAATCATGGCATTAATGCAGGACAAGAAGTTCCCCATTTTCATTTTCATATTTTTGGAAAACAACCATTAGGCCCTATGATTTCTAAAGTTTAAAAAGATAATTTTTCTGAAAACATTTTAGTTCTGTCATAAAGAAAACTACTTGGTATTTGAAATTGATTAGTATTTTTCCATAAATTTTTTAAATCAGTTACATCATTTTCTTCAATTCTTCCCCTAAAATTGATTGTGCATCCACAATAATGGGACAAAAAAGATTTTACTGATACAGATTTTTTATATAAAACGGCAATACCAGATTTATCTTTAAGAAGAATTGTAACTAATTCTTGAGCAGGCAAACTATCTCTGACAATTCCTATAGGAATTCTATTTGTATATGGAAATTTATGTTTTTTTATTTTCTTTTGATCAAAATCAGTAACAGATAGTATATAATGAATAGAATCCTCTAAGTAAGTTAATTCTAGATGTAAATCTATGCCAATTGGTGCATGTGTTCTATGAAATCTTTTTGTTTTTGTAAAGTTTTTACTATAACCTATGATTACTCCAATAATAAAAACAAGACAAAGTATTGCATAATTTGATTTTTCTTTTACTTTCATATTAACTTTACGATTATAATAATTCTTTTATCTTATTATTATGATAAATCTTTTGGTTTTAAAAGAAACAGTTGATAGTGAAAAAAGAGTCGCATTAGTACCTGATGAAATTAAAAAATATTTAGAACTTGGTTTTAAAATAACAATTGAAAAAGATGCTGGTATTAAATCGGGTTTTTTAGATGAAGATTATAGAAAACTAAATGCGAATATTAGTCAAAATGTAGAAAAATCAATTAAAGAAAGCGATATTATTATCAAAATTCAAAAACCAGACCCAAGAATAATTAAGGAAATGAAAACTGGTACAATTTTAATGGGACTTTTGTCACCAAAAAAAAATTCATCTGAAAATACTTTTTATAATAAAAAAAAAATCTCTGCCTTTGCATTAGAAAATATTCCTAGAATAACTAGGGCTCAAGACAAAGATGTTTTATCATCCCAAAGTAATTTATCAGGGTATAAAGCAGTTTTAGATGCTGCATATGAATATTCAAAAAGTTTTCCAATGATGATGACTGCAGCTGGCACTGTTACACCAGCAAAAGTTTTAGTTTTAGGAGCCGGAGTTGCAGGACTTCAAGCTATTGCAACAGCAAAACGTTTAGGCGCTGTTGTGTCTGCCTATGATGTAAGATTAGCAGCAAAAGAAGAAGTGGAAAGTTTAGGAGCAAAATTTATTGTTTTTGACGAAGAAGTTTTAAAAAAAAGTCAAACTGGTGGTGGTTATGCAAAAGAGATGAGTGCAGATTATAAAAAAAAGCAGGAAAAAGCTTTGGAAGAAGCTATTCCGGAAAATGATATAATTATTTGTACTGCTCTAATACCCAATAAACCAGCTCCCAAATTAATTTCAAAAAAAATTATAGAAAAAATGAAAACAGAATCTATAATTATTGATCTTGCAGTTGAAACGGGAGGAAATGCTGAATTATCAGAAGTTGATAAAATAATTAAACACAAAGGTGTGAAAATTATCGGATATTCAAATTATCCAAGCAGGATTCCTGGAGATTCTAGTACTTTATTTTCAAAAAATGTTTTTAACTTTGTTAAAATTTTAATAGATAACGAAAGTAAAAAAATAAAAATAAATTTAGAAGATGAAATTATTGCTAAAACATTAATATCTCATCAAGGAAAATCAATGAACTTATAAATAAACTATGGAACATTTATTACAAGAATTAACAGTATTTATTTTAGCTATTTTTGTAGGTTACTATGTAATATGGAGCGTTACCCCTGCTTTGCATTCTCCTTTGATGTCAGTAACAAATGCAATATCTAGTGTCATAATTGTCGGTGCTCTTATAGCAGTTGGGCCTGCACTTTTTGGTATTTCAAAAATAATGGGGTTTATTGCTGTAATACTTGCAGCAGTTAATATTTTTGGTGGATTTATTGTAACTCAAAGAATGCTGCAAATGTTTAAAAAGAAAAAGAAATAAATGGAAAATTATTCAATACTTGCATATTTAATTTCAGGAATTTTTTTTATCCTAGCTCTTAGAGGCTTGTCTTCACCGGAAACTGCTAGAAGAGGAAATATTTATGGTATTTCAGGAATGATAATAGCAATTATTACAACATTATTTCTTCCTGGAATAGAAAGTTATGCTTTGATAGCCGTTGGCATTTTAATTGGCGGAACTATTGGAGCATCCATTGCTCTAAAAATTCAAATGACAGCACTTCCACAATTAATAGCAGCATTTCATAGTTTAGTTGGTTTAGCAGCAGTAATGGTGGCAGGTGCAGCTTTTCATAATCCTAGCGCGTATGGAATTGGTGATCCAGGAAGTATCCCAGTTGTAAGTTTAATTGAAATGAGTTTAGGCTCTGCTATAGGAGCAATAACTTTTTCTGGTTCGGTAATTGCATTTGGAAAGTTACAAGGAATTATGTCTGGTAATCCTATAACTTTTAAATTTCAGCATTTTTTAAACGCTATCCTTGGAATAACTTTAATATCTATAGTTGTTTTATTTTGTTTAGAACAAACACAAAACTTTTTTTGGGGATTAACAATTCTTGCATTTATTATTGGTTTTTTAATTATTATACCAATTGGAGCAGCGGATATGCCAGTTGTTGTCTCCATGCTTAATTCTTATTCTGGATGGGCTGCTTGTGGTATTGGATTTACTCTATCTAATAATCTATTAATTATAACAGGCGCATTAGTTGGATCATCTGGCGCAATACTTAGTTATATAATGTGTAAAGGAATGAACAGATCTTTTATAAGTGTAATTCTAGGAGGGTTTGGAGGAGACGATGTTGCAGCAAAAACTGATAAAGAAGCAGAACAGCGTCCAGTTAAAAGTGGAGATGCAAATGATGCAGCTTTCATGATGCAAAATGCAGAATCTGTTGTAATCGTTCCAGGTTATGGAATGGCCGTAGCTCAAGCTCAACATGCGTTAAAAGAAATGTGTGACATTCTAAAGAAAAAAAAAGTAAATATAAGATATGCAATTCATCCAGTTGCTGGAAGAATGCCGGGGCACATGAATGTTTTGTTAGCAGAAGCAAATGTTCCATATGATGAAGTTTTAGAATTGGAGGCAATTAATAGAGATTTTGCATCTACGGATGTTGTTTTTGTAATTGGTGCAAACGATATTACAAATCCGGCTGCTAAAACAGATCCTCAAAGTCCAATCTACGGTATGCCAATTTTAGAAGTAGAAAACGCAAAATCTGTATTATTTAGTAAAAGATCTCTAGGAGCTGGTTATGCAGGAGTAGAAAATGAACTTTTCTTTAGAGACAATACAATGATGCTTTTCGGAGATGCAAAAGAAATGTGTGAAAGCATAATTAATGCTTTAGGTAAGTAGTTAATATTATTAAATTATTGACAATTTTAACAAAAAGTGAGAACATTCTTTTTAGTATCAATTTGATTATTCTTTAAGCTTTTTTCTATAAGAATATTAATTGCAGGGTAAATATAATGAATGTAAGAAATTTTATTATTGGGATATCTACAAGTGTATTAATAGCTGGTTCTGTTAATGCTGAAACGTATAATTTTGATCTTAAAAATGATAATTATTTAAGATTTTATACAGGTTTTAATGATATTCAAGATGTTGATGTGAGTGGAACTGCTGATATTTTTGATTTTGCTAGTATTAGCGCTGATTTTGCATGGGGCTTTGATCCTGGATGGACAGTAGGTGCACAATATGGCTATCCATTATTTGAGCCAAGTGTTCCTTTTTTTGGAAATATTAGAGGTGAGGCAGAATTTTCATATTCAAAAGCTTACGCTGATGACATAGATGGAACTGCTACTATAACTTATGCAGATGGTTCTACAGCAGCTATAACTGGAAGTGGTACTGTAAATGGAAAAGTTGAGGTTGTAGATATTTATAATAATTTTCTTTGGTTTGATCAAAATACTGATTTTAATTCAAATTGGTTTAGCAAGGTATCAATAAGACCATATGCAGGTTTTGGTATAGGGTTTAGTCATATTGAACATTCAATAGAAGATATTGTTGGAGAAGTTTTAGGTCAGGTAGAAAAAGGTACTGCAATTGGTTATCAATTAATTGTTGGCGCAGATTTTTATTCTTTTAATAATATAACAGGTGGCGCTAGAATAGTAGGACGTAGAGTAGATAGTATTAATTCAGGGGTAGATGGATCAGAATCTCTCGGCGGACAACTTACTTTAAGATATAATTTTTAATTTCTTTTCAACCAAATTCCAAAACTTTTTTTCTATTTTAATATTTTTTAAATTATTTATTTCTACAATACCAGTTGGAGAAGTTATATTAATTTCAGTTAAATAATTTCCAATAATATCAATTCCAGCAAAAAAAATTCCCTCTTTCTTAAGCCATGGTTTTAATTTTTTACAAATAAATTTATCTCTTCTTGAGAAAGCAGTTTTTTCAGCTGTTCCTCCTCTACTAAGATTAGCTCTTACCTCATTTTTTTTAGGAACTCTTTTCATTATACCAACTGGGTTTCCATCAAGAAGAATAATTCGTTTGTCTCCATCTTTGACTTGAGGAATATATTTTTGAACTACAATAGGAAGTTTTTCTTTTTTTAAGGTATTTTTTATTTTTTTATCTAAATTTTTTTCATTCGAATTTATTTTAAAAATTCCCTTTCCACCTTTTTCGTAAAGTGGTTTTACAATTAAACTTTTATGTTTTTTTATAAATTTTTTAATTTCTATTTCATCTTGAGATATAAGGGTTGAAGGTGTTAAATTTTTAAAATAAGTAACATGTAATTTTTCTGGTGCATCTCTTACACTTTTCGGATTATTTATAATTAATGTTTTAGAATTTAAATGCTCTAGCAAATAAGTAGCTGTTATGTAATTAATATTAAAAGGAGGATCTTGTCTTATAAGCAATACATTAATTGTGGATAAATTAATAATACGACCTTTTCCTTTTTTGAAAGTATATTTATTTTTTTTCTCTATTTTTAATGAAGATGCATTTGCAAATAATTGATTATCTATAAGTGTTAAATCTTTTGGTTCATATATAAATATTTTATGACCTCTATTTTGAGCTTCTTTTGCTAGTACTAATGAACTATCAGATTCATGATGGAGCTTATTTAAAGGGTCTATTTGAATTGCTATTCGCAATTTAACCCTTTTTTTCTTGGAGTTTTCTTTGATATTTTTTGCGTCTAGGATCATCTTTCATTATTACATGACTTACAACTTTTAAAACACTACCAATAGTATTTGCATGTTTTACAATTTTTTTTAATTCTTTTTTATTTTCTGCAATTCCTATTATGTATAAAATTCCGTTAACAACCTCAAAATTGTAATTTATGGATGATATTTCTTTATCAGCAATAACTTTATACCTTATCTGAGTTTTTATCTTTACATCAATTAGATATTGTTTGATACCTCCTTTTTGGGTTACATCTATTTCATTAATAACCTCTCTCACCCCTAAAACCTTCCATGCTAATTTTACAGCATCTAGCCTGTGCTTCGATTGTTTTACACTTCCTGTAAGTAAAACTCTTCCTTCTACAACTTCAATTTCAACATTTATGAACATATTGACATTATGATTAAAAAATTCCTTATTTATTCCTGCATCAATCATTCCATCACTAATTGCTTCTTTAATACCTTTTTCTTTAACACTAGAAGTTGTTACGTTAACGGCTGCGCAAGAATTCAATAAGATAATTATAGAAATTAATAAAAGAAAGTTTTTGATTAATATATTCATAAATTAATTCTTTTATTATCTAATAGTTTTAATTAATTTTGTATAAAAAAATTTTTTTGGTTTTTTGTAAATTATAGATAAAAGTTTTGATAAATCTTTTGTACTAAGTTTTTTTTCTATAAATGAAATTATCTTTTTAATTTCATCATCTATATCAGATTTTTCTTTATTTTTTTCATTTTTTGGAGGTTCTATGATAATTGTTATTTCACCTTTTAGATTATTTTTTATATTTTTAAATTTATTAAGATCTCCTCTATAAAATGTTTCATAATACTTAGTTAATTCTCTTGCAATTACACATCTTCTATTTCCAAAAATTGAAAACATATCAATCAATGTTTCCTTAATACGTTTTGCGCTTTCATAAAAAATTAATAAAGAATTAACTTTTTTATATTCGTTTAATGCGTTTATTCTTTTATTTTTTTTATTTGGTAGAAAACCTATAAAAAAAAATTTATCTGAACTTAGTCCTGAACCAACTAATGAAGCTGTAACAGCACTTGGGCCAGGTATTGGTGTAATATTAATTCCATTATTTATAGCTAAAATAATTAATTTAAGACCAGGATCAGATATAATAGGAGTTCCAGCATCACTTACTAATGCAATTGATTTTCCTTCTTTAATTTTTTCAATTAAAAATATTAGTTTTTGTTCTTTAGAATGTTCATGAATTGAAATAAGTTTTTTTGATTTAATTTCGTATGAAGACAATAATTTTTTTGTAACACGTGTATCTTCACAACCAATTAAATCACAGTTTTTTAAAATTGATAAAGCTCTGACAGTTATATCTTTTAAATTGCCAATTGGAGTTGAAACAATATATAATCCACTTTGTAATGAAATATTGCTAATTTTTAACATTAAATTAAATATAGAAATATGTTTGTAAAAAAAATCTTTTATAAATTATACCTTAAATTAATTTTTTTTACTTTAGTATTCTTTTTAAGTATTACCAATTTAGCAACAACCGCTGTATTAACAGAAGAAGAAATTAAATATATTGAGTCAAAAACAAAAGATTTAGATGAAAAAGAAGATGAAGAAGGCGAAGAATACATTGAATATCAAGATATAAAAAAAGAAAAAAAATTAAAAAAACCCAAGTTTAACTTTTTTGGCGTAATAAAAAAAAAAAAAGAAAAAGAAAATAAAGTTGACAAAAAAACAGTTTTTAAAAAAACCATAGAGCCTGACAAACTTAAAATTGGTGTTTTATTACCTTTAACCGGCAAATATTCATATATTGGCCAATCATTTCTTGATACTATGCAAATGGTAGTTTATGAAAATAAAAATATAGATAGTGAATTAATAATTAAAGATACAAAAGCAAATCCTTCTCTTGCAAAAAAAGCAACAAAAGAATTAGTTGAACAAAATGTTGATGTTATTTTAGGTCCTTTTTTTTCATCAACTTTAAATAAATCCTTAAAAATTGCAAAATATCAAAACGTCCCTTTAATAGCTTTTTCAAGTGATAGAAATGAAAAAGATGAAGGTGGTTATTTAATGGGTTTCGAGCCAGAGCAACAAATTATAGATGTTACTGAATATACAATAAAAAAAAATTATAAAAGATTTGCGGCTTTATTGCCCAACTCAAAATACGGTAAGAGAGTTTTAAACACATATAGAAAAGTTTTAAATAAAAATAAATTATTACTTAGTAAAGTTGAACTATATGAATTAGGTAGTAATGATATTGAAAAAAATATACAAAATTTAGTAGGTTTAGATAAAAATCCACAAATAGAAATAGATGAAGAAACCGGGGAAGATCCAACAGAAGATTTTGACCCAGGATTTGATGTTTTATTGTTAATAGAAACTGGAAACAAATTAAGACAAACTTCTGCCTTGTTAACATATTATGGAATTGATGTCCAAAAAATTAAATTAATTGGTACTGGAGAATGGTATATAGACAATATAGGTTCAGAACCAGGCTTAGTAGGCGCATGGTTTGTTGCTCCAAATCCAAAGTTATGGGAAAATTTTAAAAAAAAATTTTATAAATTTTATAATTATGAACCTATCCGTTTATCTTCATTAGCACACGATTCATTAACAACTATATTTTCAATAGTAAGTAAAAATGATGGAATTAATGAATTGAATTATGGAGATTTTCAAAGTTCTTATGGTTTTACAGGTATTGATGGTGACTTTAAATTTTTATCAAATGGAACAGTTCAAAGAAAACTTTCTATATTAGAAATTAAACAAGATAGATTTAAAATAGAAAAGATAGCAAAAAAAAAATCTTTTTAATTAAGAAAATTTAAAAGTTTTTTAAAAGCCATTACTCTATGACTTATATTATTTTTGATTTTATTTGAAAGTTCGCCAAATGTTTTATTGTATCCTTTAGGAATAAAAATAGAGTCATAGCCAAAACCTAAATTTCCTCTTGGAGGCCAAATTAAATTTCCAAAAATTTTTCCAATAAATATTTTTTCTTTTTTTTTATTCCATGAAATAGCAAGTACAGATATGTAATAAGCGTTTGTTTTTTTTTTGTATAGGAGATTATTAACTTTCTTCATTGCTCGATCAAAATTTTTTTCTTTACCTGCCCATCTAGAAGAAAATATACCCGGTTTTCCTTGAAGGGAAGGTATAACTAAACCTGAATCATCTGCAATTGAAATTTTTTTTGTTTTGTTATTAACGTAGCGTGATTTTTTTAATGCATTTTCTATAAAATTTGAACCATCTTCTTTAGGTTCTTTAAGTTTAAAATCTTTTGCAAGATATATTTTAGTATTCAATTTTTTTATAAATGGCAACATTTCTCTAATCTTTCCAGGATTATGACTTGCAATTACAATAGAACTTATTTTTTTTTTATTTTTACTCATGGATATTGAACTTTGTGAAAATTATCTTACATACATTTTAATTATAATTACACTTTAAAATGGATAAATTAAAAAAAAATAAACTACAAGCCACAGAATCTACGAAAAATTTAAATAAAAAACTAAATATTAATAAAAAAGAAAGTTCAAAAATTAATTTAAAAAGTTTACAAAATGAACTTAAAAAAGCTAAAGAAGATAATTTACGATATTTAGCAGAAATTGATAATTTATCGAAAAGATTTGAGAGAGAAAGAGAAGATACCTTTAAATATGCTGTAACTGAGTTTGCTAATGAAATAATTTTAGTAGCGGATAATTTTGTTCGTGTAATAGAAAATATATCTTTAATTAAAAAAGATGATAAGGATAAAGTAAAACCTTTAATTGAGGGCGTTGATCTGATTTTTAAAGATTTTCTTAAAACTTTAGAAAAATTTGAAATTAAACAAATTGATTGTTTAGGTAAAAAATTTGATCCAAATTTTCACCAAGCAGTATCTGAAGAGGTAAATAACGATAAAGAAATAGGAGAAATTATAAAAGTTGTTCAAACTGGGTATCTTATTCAAGATAGACTTTTAAGGCCAGCGTCTGTAGTAGTGGCAAAGAAAGAGGAGAATAAAAAAAAATAATTTTTTTTGTTCAAAGGCTTGTACATACGAATTAAAATTATTATATAGTTCATCAGTTTGAAATATATGAAAGGTAAATAAAAAAAAATGAGTAAAATAATTGGTATTGATCTTGGCACAACAAATTCTTGCGTAGCTATTATGGATGGAAAAAGTGCAAAAGTAATTGAAAATACAGAGGGTTCCAGAACCACACCGTCAATGGTTGCATTTTCTAAAGATGGAAAGGAAACGTTAGTTGGGCAATCAGCTAAAAGACAATCTGTAACAAATCCAGAAAACACTTTATTTGCTGTTAAAAGATTAATAGGTAGACGTGTTGGAGATAAAGAAGTTGAAAAAGATAAAGATTTAGTTCCTTATAAAATTGTATCAGGCGATAATGGAGATGCTTGGGTTGAAGCTAATGGTAAAAAGTATGCTCCTGCACAAGTAAGTGCTTTTATTTTACAAAAAATGAAAGAAACAGCTGAAAAACATTTAGGACAAGAAGTAAAAGAAGCCGTTATTACTGTACCAGCTTATTTTAATGATTCCCAAAGGCAAGCAACAAAAAATGCTGGAAAAATTGCTGGTTTAGAAGTAAAAAGAATTATTAACGAACCAACAGCCGCAGCTTTAGCATACGGGCTTGATAAAAAAGATTCAGGAACAATTGCAGTTTATGATTTAGGAGGCGGTACTTTTGATATTTCAATTTTAGAATTAGGAGATGGTGTTTTTGAAGTTAAATCAACTTCAGGCGACACATTTCTTGGAGGAGAAGATTTTGATAATAGAATCATAGATTATTTGGCAGACGAATTTAAAAAAGAAAATGGAGTAGATTTAAGAGAAGATCCACTTGCAAAACAAAGATTAAAAGAAGGAGCTGAAAAAGCTAAAATTGAACTTTCAAATTCTTCTCAAACAGAAATTAACTTACCATTTATTACTGCAGATAAATCTGGACCCAAACATTTAAATATAAGTTTATCTAGATCTAAATTAGAGTCATTAGTTGAAGATTTAATAGAAAAAACAGTTAAACCCTGTGAAACGGCTATAAAAGATGCAGGTATACAACCAAGTGATATTAAAAATGTTATTCTTGTTGGTGGAATGACTAGAATGCCAAAAGTTATAGAAACTGTTAAAAGAATTTTTGGGAAAGAACCTAATAAAGGGGTTAATCCAGACGAAGTTGTAGCAAGTGGTGCAGCAATTCAAGCCGGTGTATTACAAGGAGATGTAAAAGATGTATTATTATTAGATGTTACCCCATTAACTTTGGGTATTGAAACATTGGGTGGTGTTTTTACAAAATTAATTGATAAAAATACAACTATACCGACAAAAAAAAGTCAAATATTTTCAACTGCTGAAGATAATCAGGCAGCTGTTACAATTAGAGTTTTTCAAGGCGAAAGAGAAATGGCAGGAGATAACAAGATTTTAGGTCAATTCAATCTTGAAAGTATTCCACCAGCACCAAGAGGCCTTCCTCAAATTGAAGTAACTTTTGATATTGATGCAAATAGTATTTTAAATGTTTCTGCAAAAGATAAAGGTACTAATAAAGAACAAAAAATCACAATTAAAGATTCTGGAGGACTTTCCGAAGAAGAAATAGAAAAAATGGTCAAAGATGCTGAAAAACATGCTGAAAGTGACAAGAAGAAAAAAGAAGTAGTTGAATTAAAAAACCAAGCCGATTCATTAATTCATGCAACGGAAAAAAGTTTAAAAGAGCATGGTTCAAAAGTTAGTGCAGAAGAAAAGAAAAAAATTGAAGAAAGTCTAGAAGCACTTAAAAAAGTTAAAGATAGTGATAATAAAGAAGAATTAAAAACAAAAGTTGATGCTTTAACACAAGCTTCAATGAAGCTTGGAGAAGTGATTTATAAAGAAGCTCAACAAGAAGCGCAAAAACAACAAGCTAAACAAGGAGGAAGTGAAGCACCAAAAGGAAATAAAAAAGGTTCTAGTAAAAAAGAGGAAAAAGTTGTAGATGCTGAGTTTGAAGAAGTAAATAAAAAAAATAATAAAAAATCAGCCTAACCTCTTCATTTCTTAACATTAAACACTTATATGTTTAAGCATGTCTAAAGAAGATTATTATGAAACTTTGGGAGTTAATAAATCATCTAGCGATGATGAAATAAAACAAGCTTATAGAAAAAAAGCAATGAAATATCATCCGGATAGAAATAAGGATGATAAAGAATCTGAAAAAAAATTTAAAAAAATTAATGAAGCTTATTATATTCTAAAAGATAAAGAAAAAAAATCTCAATATGATCAATTCGGTCACCAAGCATTTGAAAATGGAGGTACAGGTTTTAAAGACTTTAATTTTGGGGGAGGTTTTTCTGATATTTTCGAAGAGATGTTTGGAGATTTTGATAATGATATAGGAGGTATTTTTGGCGGAGGAAGACGAAGAAGCGGTAGAAAAAATACAAAAGAATATGGTACAGACTTAAGATATGATATGGAAGTTCCTTTGGAAGAAATATTTTCAGGAAAAAAAATTGTAATACACGTTCCAACAAAAATTAAATGTAAAACTTGTAATGGTAATGGACATGAGGCAAATTCAAAGCCAGAAACATGTCCGACTTGTGAAGGACATGGTTCCATCAGAGCTTCTCAGGGTTTTTTTACAATACAACAAACGTGTCCTGATTGTAGAGGCGAAGGTCAAGTTATAAAAAATCCATGCAATTCTTGTAGTGGTACAGGAAGAGTTGATAAAAAGAAAAGTCTATCAGTTGAAATACCGGCTGGAGTTGAAGATGGAACTAGAATAAGATTATCAGGAGAAGGAGAAGCAGGATACCAGGGAGGACCACATGGTGATTTATATATTTTTATAAAAGAAAAACCTCATTCAATTTTTAAAAGAGATGCTGAAAATTTATATTGTAAAGCACCTATACCAATGATAACTGCAGCTTTAGGAGGAAATATTGAAGTTCCAACTTTAGACGGATCAATAGTAAAAGTTAAAATTCCATCGGGAACTCAATCAGGGGACAATTTTAGATTATCTAATAAAGGAATGCCAAGAGTGAGACAAAGTGCAAGTGGTGATTTATATTTAGAAGCCTTTGTTGAAACTCCAGTAAATTTGTCTAGCAATCAAAAAGATTTATTAAAAAAATTTAATGGGGATAAAAATAAAAATACAACAAGCCCACAGTCAGAAAGTTTTTTTGATAGATTAAAAGATCTTTGGAATAAAAAATAATATATAATTAGAATTATGAAAAAAATTAAACTAGCTTTAGTTGGTTGTGCGGGTCGAATGGGCCAACAAATAATTAAAGAATTGCAAAAATTTTCGAGCATCGATTTAATTGCCGCTCTTGAGGATAAAAATTCTAAATTTTTAGGTAAAAAAATAAAAAAAATAAATATAATAAGTGATAAAAAATTAGCATTTAAAGAAGCAAATACAATTATTGATTTTTCGCAACCCAAAAGTACTTTAGAGACAGTTAGATATGCAGCGAAGTTAAAAAAGAAATTAGTAATTGGTACAACAGGATTAAATACTAATCAAATAAATAAAATAAAAAATGCATCTAAAAAAACAGCAATTGTTTTTGCACCTAATATGAGCGTGGGTATAAATTTATTAACGAATTTGGCAGGAAAAGCATCTAATATTTTTTTTGACAAAAATACATCTGTTGAAATTTTAGATATACATCATAAACATAAAAAAGATGCCCCCTCAGGAACAGCTTTAGCTTTTGGAGAAGCTGTTGCAAAAGAAAGAAAATTTAATTTGAGAAATAAATCTTCAATAAAACCTAATAAAACTAGAAAAAAACAAATAGGTAAAATAAATTTTTTTTGCCAAAGAAGAGGAAACATAGTTGGAAATCATTCTGTTATATTTACAAATAATGGGGAAGAAATAGAACTTAAACACAAAGGTTTTAGCCGATCAATTTATGCAGTTGGAGCTTTAAAAGCAGCCCTTTGGTTATCAAATCAAAAAAAAGGTTTTTTCAATATGACGGATGTTTTAGGAATCAGTTGATTTTTTTACTAAATAAATTCCCAATAGAATAAAAAGAAATCCTAAAATTTGATTTGAATTTAAAGACTCATTCAAAAAAACATAGCCCCAAATTACAGCAACAAAGGGGGTAATAAAATTAACTGTAGAAGTAAATGCAGCTCCAGTTAGCTTTATTAATTTAAAGAAAATTAATCCTCCAATTGCAGTATTAAGTATTCCTAATATAATCCCAAAAATTATACTTTGGTTGGTTGGTGATGCGTTCATTGGATCTTCGAAAATTAAAACAAGAGGTAATAATATTATACAAGCAAAATACGTGGATCCAGTTAGTATATATAAAGGATTAAAATTAGGAATCTTTCTTGCATAAATTGTTGCTACAGCAAAACTTATAGTTCCTAAAATTACTGCATAGTGCGGAAATAAATTAATATTTATGTTTGACATAACATCTAAAAGAAAAAATAACCCAAGAAAACCTATAAAAATTCCTAGAAAGGTATAAAAATTTATTTTTTCTTCTTTAACAAAAAAATATGCTAAAAAAACGGTTGTTATTGGCATAAGTCCCATAATAATTCCTGTGATATTTGTATTAATAGATATTTCTGCCCAGCTTACTAAAAAAAAGGGAAAAGCATTTCCAAGAACAGCTATTATAAAATAATTAATAAAATCTTTTTTTTTAATAGGTAGAATTATTTTTTTTATTTTTAAATAAATAAATAAACATAAAGCAGCAACTAACATTCTTAAAAAAACTGCAGTTAAAGGTTTTAATGAGAGAACTGTAAATTTAATAAAAAGAAAAGAACTGCCCCAAATTAACCCAAGTAAAAAAAGCAACCCAAAACTTAGGCGATTTTTATTAATTTGGGACATCTATTTTTGCATAGTTAAAATGATATTTTTCTAAGGCTTTTTTTAAAGATTTAACAACAGCTATTTTTTCTTGATGTCTTAAAAAAGAACCAATGATTACAGATTTATTTTTTGAAGATATTTTTAATTTACTCATCTCATTTTTTAATTTACTCAAATGTATCTTTAACCAGTTAGCATCTAGATAATATGTTTTTGAAATTTTTTTTGAATCGTAAAATTCTACTATTAATTTGTTTTTAGTTAAAATTAAAATTTCTTTTTTCTTTCCACTTCTAAAATTTATTTTAAAAAAAATATATACTAATAAAATATCAAGTCCAAAAAAACCAAAAACGGGCCAAGCGCCTTTTATCATAAATATTATTCCAGCAACAAAACTAATAAGTCCCAAACTAAACATTAGAATAAAAAAACCAGTTTTATTTAAACTTCTATATGGATACAAAGAGATTTCGTATAATTTATTTCTTTTATTAATCATTTTTATATAAATTTTTTTTAGCCTAATATACTCTAAGATTAAATAAATGCTAAAAAAAAATATTTATACTTTTTTTAAAAGGCTATCAAAAGAAATACCAAACCCCGAAACCGAACTTAATTATACAAATAACTTTACATTGTTAATAGCAGTTGTTTTGTCAGCACAAATGACTGATACAGGAGTTAATAAAGTAACTAAGAAATTATTTAGGCTTGCCAATTCTCCTGAAAAAATTCTTAAACTAGGAGAGACAAAAATAAAAAATTTAATAAAAAGTATTAATTTTTATAATACAAAAGCAAAAAATATTTTTAAGTTAAGCTCGATTTTGATTAAAAATTTTAATAGTTCAGTTCCAAAAACAAGAGAAGAACTACAAACTCTTCCTGGTGTAGGAAGAAAAACAGCAAATGTTATATTAAGTGTAGCTTTTAAAAAACCAACCATTGCTGTAGATACTCATATATTTAGGGTTTCTAACAGAACTAAAATAGCAAATGGAAGAAAACCAATTGATGTAGAATTAGGATTAGAAAAAAATGTTCCAAAAAAATATTTAAGTAATGCCCATCATTTATTAATTTTACATGGAAGATATATTTGTAAAGCTCGGAATCCAGAATGTTATAGATGTGTAGTAAATGATTTATGTATGTTTAAAAATAAAAATTTTAATTTAAAAAAAAATGCAACAATTTGATCTTTTAGGAATTGGAAATTCAGTAGTCGATGTTTTATATAAAGTCGACGAAGAATTTATAAAAATAAATAAATTAGAAAAAGGCATCATGACACTCATAGATGAAAATACAGCGGAGAAATTTTATTCTTCTCTTAAACAGGGTTTGGAAGTTGCGGGCGGTTCTGTTGCAAATTCAACGGTTGGATTTGCACTCCTGTCTGGCAAACCTGCTTTTATTGGAAAAATAAAAAATGATAATTTAGGAAAATCATTTTCTAAAAGTTTATCTGATAATAATGTATTTTATGATACTCAACCTATTTTAGAAGGTCCAGGAACTGCGAGATGTTTTATTTTTGTGACTCCCGATGCACAAAGAACTATGAATACTTATATTGGCGCATGTTCCCTTTTGAATCCTGAAGACATTGATGAAAAGTTAGTTCAAAATTCGAATATTACGTATCTTGAGGGTTATTGTTGGGAAGAACAATTAGCAAAAGAAAGTTTGATAAAAGCTGCTGAAATTGCGCACAAATTTGGTAATAAAGTTTCTTTAACATTGTCAGATCCTTTTTGTGTTGAAAGACATAGAAACGAATTTAAAGACTTAATAAAAAAACATATAGATATTTTGTTTGCTAATGAAATGGAAATAAAAAAATTGTATGAAATAGATAATTTTAATGAAAGTGCTAAGGAAATATCAAGTATCACAGAAATTGCTGCTCTTACAAGAGGTGAAAAAGGAGCAAAAATTTATAATGATAAAGAAGTCATTGAAATAAAACCTAAAATTTTTGGTAAAGTTATAGATACGACAGGTGCTGGAGATTTATTTGCCGCAGGTTTTTTATATGGACTTTCTAAAAAATTTTCAATATTAGAAAGTGGAAATATCGCATCAATAGCTGCAGGTGAGATAATTAGTCATTTTGGAGCTAAGCCGGAAACTAATCTTAAAAATTTGATAAGTAAAGAATTAAAATGATTTTATCTCAGCAATTAAAAAACTTTTCTATTTATACCGATAAAAAATTATTAGTAATAATGTTATTAGGATTTTCCTCTGGGTTACCTCTTTTACTTACATTATCAACTCTTTCTGTTTGGTTGGTTGAAATAGGAATAACAAAAACAACAATTGGGTTTTTTGCTCTTGTGGGCCTTCCATATAGTTTTAAATTTTTATGGGCTCCTTTCATGGACAATTTAAAAATTCCTTTTTTTACAAATTATTTTGGTCGAAGAAGAAGTTGGATTTTATTAACACAAGTTTTATTAATTTTGTCTTTAATTTTTCTTGGACACAGTGATCCATCAATAGATCCAAAATTAACAGCATTAGCAGCACTTTTAGTAGCTTTTTTCTCAGCCAGCCAAGACATTGTAATTGATGCATTTAGAGTTGAAAGTTTAGAAAAAAAATTTTACGGTGCTGGCGCTGCAATGATTGTATTTGGTTATAGAATAGGAATGTTATCTGCCGGGGCTGGGGCTTTATACTTAGCCTCATTTTATCAGTGGTCAGTAGTTTATATTTTAATGTCTCTTCAAATTTTAATTGGCTCATTTGCAATTTTAGTTTCTAGAGAACCAGAGCAAGGATCATTAATTAATATAGAAAAGAAAAAAGATATTTTGATATGGTTTGAAGACTCTGTAATTGATCCATTTCGTGATTTTATGAAAAAAGGGAATTGGGTAATAATTTTATTGTTTGTTGTTTTGTACAAATTTGGAGATGCTCTTGTTAGTGTTGTGGCCAATCCTTTTTATATTGAAATGGGATTTAGCAAGATTGAAATAGCAAACGTTAGTAAAATTTTTGGACTAGCAGCAACTCTTACAGGCGCATTTATTGGTGGAATTATTGTTACTCAATCTGGAATTTTTAAAAGTTTGCTTTTATGCGGTATTTTACAGATGTTATCTAATTTATTTTATGCTATTCAAGCCTATATTGGAGATAACATTGGTTTTTTAATTGTAACTATTGGTTTTATGGATCTTGCAAGTGGAATGGGAACAGCTGCTTTTATTGCTTATTTATCAAGTCTTTGTAATATTCGCTATACTGCTACACAATATGCTCTTTTGTCTGCCCTTGCTTCTGTTGGGAGAACATTTCTTTCTTCACCTGGCGGGTATTTAGTAGATACGGTTAATTGGATTCCTTTTTTTATTTTTACTTCCATTGCTGCAATTCCTGGAATCTACCTTCTTATAATTTTAAAGAAGAAAAATAGCCAATTTTGAGTTTTGATACAAAAAAAAACTTAAGTAATAAATTTGTAATATTTTTGACCATTTTTTGTAGTACAAATTTACTATTTTTAAGTTTGAGTTTATTAATAACTTTGATAGGAAATGATTATAAAAAATAAATTAATAATAACGTCAGCATTAATTGTAATTAATTTAATATCAGTTGTTAATGCAGATATGGGACTTAAGTGGGAGTCTAAAAATAAAAATATTAAAGGCCAAATCTTTGGTCGAATTAACATTCAATCAGGGTTTACTAATACTGATGATAATACAAATACAATAACCACTAATAGCGATTATTTATATTATAGAAGAATTAGGTTTGGTACATCAGGCCAAATTGGCCCAGTTTCTTTTAAAATCGAACCTGATTTTGCACCATATATGGAAACTGTTTTAGATGGAAATATCGATTTTAAAGATGTTTGGGTTGGATATCAATTTAAAATGAATGGCATTAAACATAAATTTATAGTTGGTAACGACCAAACACCTTGTGGTTTGGAAGTTCAAAACAGTTCACGTTTTATGAATCATATTGAGCGCCACGGAACACTAAGTTCTTGGTGTCAAGGTGAGCGTAGCAAAGGATATAGATTACTATCTAGCGGAAAAAATTGGACAACACATTTAAGCTATTCTGTTGGTGAAGGTCAAAATTCTGACATTGATTTAACACATGGTACTTATGGTGTTCGTGCTACTTATTCACCGTTAGTATTTAATAAAAAAGAAAAACAATGGCTGCACACAGGTTTTATGTGGGGATACAATAAAGTCGACGGAGGTGATAATGATTGGGGTTCTAGTAGCACCGATGCATCTCGTTTTATAAGTTCTGGCCCAAGACTAAATATTTTGAAAACTGGTGAACATAAAGATGCCACACGTTACGGTATTGAACTCGCTTTCGGGCAAGGACCACTAGATGTTCAATATGAAAAAATGTGGATGTCAGTTGATGGTTGTGGTGGAGATTCTTTAATAGGTGGATCTTGCACTTCTGTTGCTGCTGAATATGATTTTAATGCATGGGCACATTATGTTACTGCTTCTTATTTTTTACCTTTTGGACAAGGTAAAAGAATGAGAGCCTATAATCCTAGCAAAGGTAGGTATGAAAGAATTAAAGCTAGTAATGCTGTGATGGTTGCGTATCGTTATGGATATCAGGATTATGGGGATGCTGCTAATAATAAAACTAGAGGTGATATAGCAGACCACACATTTACTCTTAATTATTTTTTTAATTCGCATCATAGCGTTCAAGTAGAATACTACACAGCTACGTTTGACTTTTCAGATGCAACAAACACATCTGATGAAGTTGATGTATTTCAATTAAATTGGAGAATTGATTTTTAATTAAAATCAGCTAGCCATGCTAGCGATAGACCTAAAGCATTTGTTCTTACTTCAGCTCTTTCTGCATCAGGAGAAGGTATCAAACCTTTTTCTTGTAAATAACCACCGATTCCAAACGATTTTTCACTAGTAAATTCAGCAATATATTCACTGATACCAGGAATTTTACCCACGTGCGCATTTTTAATATAAAAATATAAAGAACGAGAAACTGGATACTTACCAGAAGAAATATTCTCAAAAGTTGGAGTATTATCTTCAACAATTGAGCCTTGAATTTTATTTTTGTTTTGATCTAAAAAACTATAACCAAAAACTCCTAAAGCTTTAGAATTTTGTTCTAATTTTGAAATGATTAAGTTATCATTTTCTCCAGCTTCAATATAAACACCATCTTCACGAACTGTGTGACAAAGTTTTTTGAAAGCTTTTTTATCAGTTTTTTTCATTGCTTTAATAGATGGAAATTTTTTGCAACCACCTTCTAACGCAAGTTCTGCAAAAGCATCACGAGTTCCAGAAGTTGGAGGAGGTCCTAAAACTTCAATTTTTGTGTTAGGAAGAGATGGATCAACATCTTTCCAAGTTTTATGTGGATTTAGAATAATTTCTCCATCAACCATTACATTTTTACCAAGAGCTAACCAAATATGTTTTCTGTCAAGATTCATTTGTTCAGTATTCTTAGAGTTTGCTATAACAACACCGTCATATCCAATCTTAACTTCTGTAATATCAGTTATGCCGTTTTCAGCACATTTTTTTATTTCCCTACCTTTAATACGTCTAGAAGAATTAGTAATATCTACTTGTGAAGGACCAATCCCCTGGCAGAATATTTTTAAACCACCGCCAGAACCAGTGCTTTCAACAACAGGAGTTTTAAATTTAGTTAAAATACCAAATTTTTCTGCAACTACTGTTGCAAATGGATAAACAGTACTGGATCCCACAATTCTTATTTGATCACGGGCCTGTGCTACTGTAGCTGTTAATAAAATCGTTGTTGCGGTTAAAAGATACTTAGTAAGTTTTTTCATATATAATGCCTCTAAATTTTATTAAAAAAATAATATCAGTTTAAATTTCAGCATTTTTTCATTACAGTTTTATGACATATATAGAAAAATTTTATTACACTACTTTTAATACTGAGAAATCATATAAAACAAGGTATAAAATAATTAATAAAAGGATATAAAGGTTGTGTTTTATACATTAAAAGATTTAAATTTTAAAAAATTTTTTTTAAAAACAAAAAAAAAAGTAGTTTTTAATCCAAATTTATTTTCTATAGAATTAAAAAAATTTTATGAAAATAAAAATAAAAAATTATTAAATAATTTTGAAAAAAGAAATGATGGATTAGAATTAGCAAATAATCGTTCTAACCTTTTAGACCAAATTATTTCTAAATGTTATAATCATTATTTTTTAGAATTAAAAAAAAATATTAAAAATTTTAAATGTTCTATAATTGCAACTGGCGGTTTTGGAAGAAAAGAATTAGCCCCATACTCTGATATTGATATTCTTTTTCTTCATTCTTTAAAAAGTAAAAAAGATTTAGAAGATTTTGTTAAACCTATATTGCACACTCTATGGAATTTAGGATTAAGAGTAGGTTATGCTACAAGAACATCTAAAGAATGTATTTTATATAGTAAAAAAAAATTAGATGTTTGTACTTCTATTTTAGAAAGTAGATTTGTGGTTGGCAATAAAACTATTTATGAAAGTTTAATGAAAGAATATAAAAATAATATTGTTGAAAAGTATAGAAAAAAATTTATAAAATCAATTTTTTTAGAAAGAAAAAAACGCTTAATTGAAACAGGTGATACTAGATATTTATTAGAGCCAAATGTTAAAAACGGAAAAGGCGGTATAAGAGATTTACAAACTTTAGATTGGATAGGAAAATTTGTTTATAAAATAACTAAATTAAAAGATTTAATAAATTATAAAATACTAGATAAAAATTCTGTAGATTCCTTTTTAAAAGCAAAAAAATTTTTTTGGACTGTAAGATCTTATTTACATATTATTTCTGAACGACCAAATGAGCAATTGAACTTTGAGTATCAAAGTCTAGTAGCAAAGAAAATTGGATATAAAAAAACTAAAGCATTATTACATGTGGAAAAATTTATGAAAGATTATTTTTTTACTGCTAAAAGAGTTAGCGATTTAATTAGAATATATTGTACTTTAATAGAAGACAAGGAAAAATTAATTCCTGGAATAAGAATAAGAAAGTCAAAAGAAATAAAAATTAATAATTTTGTTATAGAAAATAAAAGAATTGATTTTTCAGAAAATTTTAAATTTAAAAATATTTTTTTAAATAATTATAAATCTTTTTTTGAGATTTTAGAAATTGCACAACAAAAAAAATTAGATGTTCATCCAAAAGCAGTAAGATTTATATTAGATAATGTAAAAAGAATAAGAAACAAAATTAGTGGAAAAAAAGAATTTTTATTATCATTTTTAAAAATTTTGAACTCTAAAAATAATACAGAAAAATTTTTAAAATTGATGAGCGATTTAGGTCTTCTTGGAATTTTAATTCCTGATTTTAAAAGAGTATCTGGACAAATACAGTTTGGAGGTTTTCATACTTATACAGTAGATGAACATACATTAAAAGCTATTGGTTATATTAATGATATTGAAGTAAAAAAAGATATTAAAGAAAATTTATTATACAATAAAATTTTTTCTGAGATTATTTCTTCAAAAATTCTTTACATTGCAATGTTTTTTCATGATTTAGGTAAGGGAACTGGATATGATCATTCAATCGTTTCAAGTGAAATTGCAAAAAAATTTTGTTCTTTTGTTGAAATTGATCAAACTGAAAAAAATACAATTGTATGGTTAATTAAAAATCATTTATTGATGAATAGAATTTCTCAAAAAAGAGATATAGATGATATAAATACAATTTTTGAATTTGCAAAAAAAGTTCAATCACAAGAAAGATTAAAATTATTATTTATTTTTACTGTAGCAGATATGAAAGCAACTGGAAAATCAATTTGGAATACTTGGAATAAATTGCCTTTAGAACAGCTTTTTTTGAAGACAAGAAATTTGCTTATTGGTAGTTCAATAAATGCAAATAAAGAAGTAGTAAAAATTATTAAATTAAAATTAGAAAAAAATAAAAATTTATCTTATAAAAAAAAAATTAGCAATTTAATAAAAATTTTGCCTAATGAGATTTATTTAAATAATAATCAAAAAAAAATAATTAAATTTCTAAAAGTAATTCAAGAATATAAAAAAAAAACATGTATACAATTTTCTCAGGATAAACAAAGACTTGCAACAGAAATAATGGTTTATACAAAAGATAAACCAGGTTTACTATATAAATTGTCAGGAGCTGTATCTGTTTCTGGTTTTAATGTTATAGAAGCAAAAGTATCTACTTTGAAGAATGGAATGGCATTGGATGTTTTATGGGTTAGGGACTTAAATGGTTTGATGTTAGATAATTTGTATCACTTTCCTAAATTAAAAGAAATTATGTATAAAATTTTATTAAATAATTTTTCATTGAAAGAAAAAATACGAAATGAAAAAAATAAATACTTAAAAAAGAATTTATTTAATATAAATACTAAAATGTTCATTGATAATAATATGAGCAAAAATCATACAATTTTAGAAATAAATACTTTTGATAGAATTGGTTTAATTTATGATTTAACAAGAAAATTATATAAATTAGGATTTAAAATAAGTAGTGCTAAAATTTTAACAATAGGAAAAAAAATAAGTAATATTTTTTATATTCAAGATTTTAAAGAAAATAAAATAAAATCTGATTACAAAATTAATAAATTAAAAACAAGCATTATGTCGTTATTAAGGAATTAATTTTTTTTAATATATTTTTCATGAAATTAATAAAACCTTTTTTAACAATAAGCGGTTTTACATTTATAAGTAAAATTTTAGGTTTTATAAGAGATATATTGATAGCTGCTTTTGTAGGAGCAGGAGTTATCGCGGATGTTTTTTTTGTAGCTTTTAAACTTCCTAATTTTTTTAGACGCTTATTTGCAGAAGGGGCATTCTCTGCAGCATTTATACCAATTTTTTCTTCAATATTAAAAACAGAAGGAAAACATAAGGCACTTCGATTTAGTTCAGAAGTTTTATCTCTACTTTTTTTCGTTCTTTTCATTGTAATAATAATTTTTGAGTTTTTAATGCCATTAATTGTATACTTTTTGGCTCCAGGTTTTGCTAATGATCCAATTAAATTAAATTTATTAATTGAATTTTCTCGTATAACTTTTCCATATTTATTTTTTATTTCTTTAGTTTCTTTATATACAGGAGTACTAAATTCTTTTAACAAATTTGCAGCAGGTTCAGCTGCTCCAATACTTTTAAATTTAACTTTTATAGCATTTATATTTTGTTTTGAAGAAATTTTTAAAACAAAAGGACATATGTTATCTTGGGCTGTTTTTTTTGCAGGATTCTTTCAATTAATTTTTTTAATGTTTGCAATATTTAAAAATGATTTACAAATTTTTTTTGTTCGACCGAAATATTCTAGACATATAAAAAAATTATTTAAATTAATTGTGCCTGGAGCAATTGGTGCTGGAGTTATTCAAATAAATTTATTAATTGATGTAATTTTAGCATCATTTTTAAATACAGGGTCAATATCCTATTTATATTATGCTGAACGTATAAATCAGTTGCCAATTGCTTTAATTGGTGTGGCACTTGGTACAGCTCTTTTACCTACTTTATCTAAGCAGATAAGTAAAAATGAAAAAGGAAAAGCCCTTTACACGCAAAATCGAGCAGTTGAATTTTGTTTAACATTGGCAATACCTGCATCTATAGCAATATTTATAATAGCTGAACCAATAATAGAATCTTTTTTTCAGAGAGGCGAATTTTCTCAAACTGATACAATACTTTCAGCAAAAGCTTTACAAGCATTTGCAGTCGGTGTTCCTGCATATGTTTTAGTTAAAATTTTAGCGCCAATTTTTTTTTCAAGGCAAGATACTGTAACACCAGTGAAAATTGCAATTTTTTGTGTTTTTATAAACTTTTTATTTAATATTATTTTAATGCAATTTTACCAACATGTTGGAATAGCAATTGCAACAGCAATAGCTTCTTGGTTAAATTGTTTATTACTTTTTTATATTTTATTAAAATCAAAAGAGTTTGTATTTGACAAACTTCTTAAAGAAAATTTTAAAAAAATGCTTATAGCTAATATAATTTTTGCAATTCTTGTTTTTTATTTTAAGGATTTTATTAATATATTTTCTAGTTATAGATTTTTAAATTTGTCAATTTTTGTTTTATTAAGTATCGGTTTTTATTTTTTATTATTAAGTTTTTTTAAAATTTTTATTTTTTCAAATTTTAGATTATTTAAGTTAAGATAAATATATGAAAAGAATATTTTCAGGGGTTCAACCAACCGGAAATTTACATTTAGGAAATTATCTAGGGGCAATTAAAAATTGGGTTTCTCTACAAAAAGACTTTGAATGCATTTTTTGTATTGTAGATTTACATGCTATTACTATTAAACAAGACCCAAAAGAATTAGAAAGTAATACTTTAGAAGTAACAGCAGCGTATTTAGCATCAGGAATTAATCCGAAAAAAACCATAATTTTTAATCAAAGCTCAGTTTATGCACATACCGAATTAACATGGTTACTTAGTTGTTTTACACCTATTGGTTGGTTAAATAGAATGACACAATTTAAAGAAAAAGCAGGGAAAAAAAAGGATGCGGCAGTTTTGGGATTGTATAGTTATCCAGTTTTAATGGCATCTGATATTTTGGCTTATAAAGCAACTCATGTTCCAGTAGGTGAAGATCAAAAGCAACATTTAGAATTAGCAAGGGATATTGCAAATACATTTAATCAAACTTACAGTAATAATTTTTTTCCATTACCGGAGCCACAGATTTTTGGTGAAGCAACTAGGGTTATGAGTCTAAGAAATGGAGAGGATAAGATGAGTAAATCTGATGAATCTGATTATTCAAGAATAAATATAACTGATACTAAAGATTTGATAAATTTAAAAATACAAAAAGCAAAAACAGATCCTCATTCATTACCATCTAAAAAAGAAGAACTTGAAAATAGACCAGAAGCTGCAAATTTATTAGGAATTTATTCAGCATTAAAAAATGAAAAATTAGATAAAGTAATCAAAGAAATGTCAGGAAAAGATTTTTTAAGTTTTAAAAAATTATTAGCTGAATTGACTATAAGTAAAATCGAACCAATTTCAAAAAAAATGAATGATTATTTAAAAAATAAGGATTATTTGAAAAAAATTTTAAAAGAAGGTAAAGAAAAAGCCGATGATATTTCGTCTAAAAATTTGTTAGAAATAAAAAAAATTATTGGCTTATTGATTATTTAATTTAAATATATTATATCTTGCATTATGAATATTGAAACAGTATTAACGCCTAATCCAGAAACTTTAAAATTTATGGTTGATAAAGCATATATCTTTCAAAGTGGTATTGAAATCAAGAATGAAAAAGAAGCAAAAAAATTTAAATTTACCAAAGATTGTTTTCAATTAAAAGGAATAAAAAGAATTTTTATTGGTGAAAATTTTATTGCTATAACAAAAGAAAAAAATATAACTTGGAATTATTTAAAAACAAAAGTACTTACGTTTACTTTAGATTTTATTTCTTTAAATAAAATTTTAATTGAAAAAGAAATTATAAAAAAAGGTAAAAAAAAAGACAGGAAAAATAAAATTTCAATGGAGATTGAAAAAATAATTGATGAAAAAGTTAGGCCTGCTGTTGCTAGAGATGGAGGGGATATAATTTTTGAAAGTTTTGATAAAGGCATTGTTTACCTAACACTTAAAGGTGCGTGCGTAGGTTGCCCTAGTTCAACAGCGACTTTAAAGCAAGGAATTGAGAATTTATTAATGCATTATTTTTCTGAAGTTAAAGAAGTAAGGTCGCTTTAAATTATATTGATATATATATATCAATTATCGGATAAATTAACTATCTAATATGATCAAAAATATATTTTTTTGCTCTTCTATATTATTAACTGATTTATCTGATTTTAATTGCAAATAACAACTTTTTGTGGTATAATAAATAATATCTACTATATATAGTATAATGAATAAATCGAGAAATAAAAAAAAATCGACAAATCCTCATATTTCATATAAATACATAGCAGCTTTTTGTGTAACATTTGCTATTTTTAATTTTTTTGTTGAAAAAATAGCAAGTAAAAATGAAGGAAAAAATAATCCTCAAATTCAAAATATAAGATTTAACCAAGTTCAAAGTTATAAATCTAATTTAGTAAAACAAAAATTCTCAAAAATAACTGTTAAAAATAATATTAAAACTCCTTCAGTGCAGAATAGAAAAAGTGAATTTATTGCTAATTTATTTCCAATTGTACGCAGTGCTAATCAAGATATTATAGAGAAACGAAATATTATTTTTTTAATAGAAAAAAAAATAAAAAGTAATGATTTAAATGTGTTAGAAGCAGCTATTCTAAAAAAATTATTTAATGAATATAAAGTTAAAAATAATGACTTAGCAGAACTAAAAAAAAGAATTGATATTGTTCCAATATCTCTTGCAATCGCCCAAGCAGCAATTGAAAGTGGATGGGGTACATCTAGATTTGCTCAAGAAGGCAACGCTTATTTTGGACAAAAAATTATTGGAATTAAAGCAGATGGCATTAAACCTAGTGATTCTGAAAATCCTTTAATCAAAGTAAGAATTTTTGAAAATTTAAATGATTCAGTTGAAGCTTATATAAATAATTTGAACACTCATTTTGCTTATAAAAATTTCAGAAAATCTAGAAATGAATTAAGATCATTTGGTAAAACACTCGAAGGAAAAATTTTAGTTAATCAACTAAAAAAATATTCTGAATTAGGTAATGAATATATTGCTAGTGTTCAAGAGATTATTAAAAAAAATAATTTAAGTAAGTTTGATTTTATTGAATATACAAGCGCTCAACGTTAAGGATAAAAAAACTGAAATCCTGTCCATCTCCATTTACCTTTATCATTTGTTGTGCAGTTAATTCTGGTGCGTCCTTTTGGAAATTCTCTATCAAAACGAACTTCAATTCTTTTATCTCCTAATTTAGTTAATTTTGCATTTATATTATGTGAAGGATAACATTTTATTTGACTTTCTATATTATTTAATAAATTAAAACCCAACAAAGGAGGATTAATATTATTTACTATCTTTCCTTTTGGTAAAATATTTTTAACTTGTAGTCCATAAGAATTAGCAGCAAATTTAAAACGTTCTAAATCACCGTATTGTTCATTCATTGAAAATCTTGGTAATTCAAAAATGTCAATTTCATTATATATACCACCAGATTGTTGACCAAAAGCTGCTTTAAAATATTCTTTAACAATTTGTTTTATTTCATAACTATATTCACCGTATGGATATGCGAAGATATCTGGTACAAATCCAAGATTTTTTAAAAAATCATCGCTAGCTTCTTCAATTTCATTAATTATTGTTTCTTTATCTTTATTAACAAGATGAAAATGACTTTTTGTATGATGACCTATTATCACACCAGAATTTACCATTTCTCTTAGTTGATCCCAATTCATATAATTTTTTAAATTAGCTCCAACTGGTTTTGTTGAAACAAAAACTGTAAACGGTAATTTTTTTTCTTTAAGAAGTGGCCATGCTTCTTTATAAATACTTAAAAAAGCATCATCCATTGTTAATACCGCTGTTTTTTCTGGTATATTTTTTTTGTTTATTAAAATATCTATTAGTTGCTCAGTTGAAATTACGTTATAACTATTATTTGCTAATTCCTGAATATGTTTTTTAAACTGGGATATTTTAATATTAGTAGAAGGATATTTATTTTCTCCAAACCTATGATATACAAAAACAGCAGCTGAATTTTCTTTAGCATTAGCAAATGATTGTTCAATAAATATTATTATTATAATTAGAAAACTTATTAGAAATTTATTCAATTTAAACATTTTTACATTATAGGTCTTTTTAACATACTATTTTTTATTAATTTATATTTTTTAGAGTCAAATAATTGATAATGCCACCATTCTTTTTTATAAAAATCCCATCCTGCTGCTAACATTATTCCTAATAAAATAAATCTATTTTTTTGAGCATCTTTCGATATTTCGATATTTCCATGAAAGGACTTTGAGGAAAAGTTGTCAAAATTAGTCCCCATATTTAATTCATAATTATTTTTATTTATTAAGGTTAGGTCAATTGCTACACCTCTTGAATGAGGAGAACCCTTTTCTGGATGAGCTATAAAATTTTCATTTGGTGTATGTTCCCATAATTTCCATTGTGCTTCAGTTGGCCTAAAAGCATCAAAAATTTTTAATTTAAGATTTAATTTTGTTGCTAGTTCTATACTTTTTTCAAAAAAAGGGATTGTTACTTTATGTAAATAACAATCTTTTTTTTTATAAATTTGTTTACCTGTAAAATTTTTTTTTGTAGCGTAAAGAAGATCTATTTCAATAGGATATTTTTTTTTTGTTATTTTTACTAAATCCATAATTATGTTTTTTAAATAAAAATTAAAATACTATAAAAATGAATATATTAGCTTTTGATACAAGTACAGAAAAATTTTCTATTTCTATATTAAAAAATAATAAGATTGTTTTGAATTTATCAAAAATTATAAATAAAACATATTCCAAATTCTTAATACCAATATTAAAAAAATCATTGGAAAAAAGTAAATTAGATGTAAAAGAAATAAATTATATATTAATATCTTTAGGCCCAGGGTCTTTTACTGGGGTAAGAATAGGTATTGCAGCTGCAAAAGGATTAGGAATACCACATAAAATAAGTATTTCAGGATTTAATAATATGGATATTTTAGCAAATTCTATAAACGAAAATATTAAAGGAAAAAGAATAGTAACTATAATTAAGAGTAAAAAAAGTGATTATTATTTTCAAGTATTTGATTCAAAAAAAAAGCCAATAAAAAAAATTTCTTTTTTTTCAATTAATAATTTACCTAGTTTTTTTTTTAAGAAAAATATAGTTTTTTCTGGTGATTTAGATATAGAATTGATTAAAGAAATAAAAAAAATAAAAAAAAAAATATTTGTTTATAAAAAAAAAATTTCGAATGCTAGTCTATTAATTAATTTGATAAAAAAAAAACGACATGTTAACACGATAAAGTCTTTAAATCCTCTTTATGTTTACAAACATTATGCAAAAAAAAATTAATATTCTTTTTTAAATCTTATTAATTTTATTTTAATTTCATAATTATATTATTAGTATTAAACTTTAAGTATGGAAAAAAATATAAAACATTTAGATATTTATGAATTATGCAAACAGAACGGAGTTAAAATGACTTCTCAAAGAGAAACCATTGCAGGGGTAATAAATAATTCTAAAGATCATCCTGATGTTGAAAAAATTTATGAAAGAGCAAATAAAAAAAATAATAAAATAAGCCTTGCCACTGTTTACCGTACCGTGAAATTATTTGAAGATGCTAAAGTTATAATTAAACATGAGTTTAAATTTGGTGAAGAAAAAGCAAGATATGAATCAGTAACAAAATGGGAACATAATCATTTAATTGATGTAATATCAGGAGATGTTGTTGAATTCCAAAATCCTGGTTTTGAAAAATTATCAAAAAAAATTGCAGATAAAATGGGTTATAAAGTAATTGGATATAAATTAGAATTGTTTGGATTAAAAGAAGCGTGTAAAAAAATAAAATAAGAATTTTTTTAATTAATTAAGGAAAAAAAATCATACTAAAATATAAATATAATCAGGCAAAAAAAAGAAGAATGTGCCTAAGGCCTGTTAAAAAAAACTTTTTAGCTAAAAAAAATTGGTTAATTAAACCAGTAAATTCAATAAAGAGTCTTTTATTGAATTCCTATATTTTAGATAGAAGAAGAATAAAGAAAAAATTAAAATCTGTTAAATATAAAAATTTTGAAGTTCGTTTAGCTAAAAATTTTAAAGATATAGATGCTGCTCAAAATTTAAGATTTAGAGTGTTTTATGAAGAATTAAAAGCTAAGCCAACAATTAAAAATATTTTATATGAAAAAGATTTTGACGAATTAGATCCTTTTTGCGATCACCTTTTGGTAATTGATCATAATAAAAAATCAAAGAGAGAATCAATTGTTGGGACTTATAGATTAATTAGAAGACCAATGACACAAATTCATGGTAAATTTTATACAGAAGGTGAATTTGATATAAAAAAAATTTTAAAACAGAAAGGGGAAATTTTAGAACTAGGAAGATCTTGTGTGCATAAAGATTATAGAGATAAACCAATAATAAAATTATTATGGAAAGCAATTTCTGCATATATGGAGCATTATAAAATAAAAATTCTATTTGGTTGTGCAAGTTTTCCAGGAGTAAATTATAAAAAATATAAAGAACAATTATCATTTTTGTATCACTATTATTTAGCTCCAAAATCAATCAGACCTACAGCTTTGCCTCCTAATAATCTTCAGCTAAATTACTGTCAAAAAAAAGATTTAAATGATTACAAAATATTTAAATCATTACCCCCTTTATTAAAAGGATATTTAAGACTTGGTGCATATGTTAGTGATGGAGTATTTATAGATAAGCAATTTAATACGATAGATATTTGTATAGTTTTAAAGTCAACTTCTTTAAAAAAAAGATATATGAACCTTCATAAAAAAGGAAAAAAAAGTTCAAAAATAATTTTTCTAAAAAATTTTTTAAAAAATAAAAGTAGATTTATTAAGTGATTTTAATTTTTTTAAGATTAACAATTTTTTTATTGCTTACTTTAGCTCTGCTACCTTTTCAATTCATCATTGTTTTTTTTATAAAAAATTATATCTATATAATTCCTTATTTTTATCATAAACTTTGTAGAAGAATTTTTGGAATTAAAATTAAGACTTTTGGTAAAATTTCTATTAATTCTCCTATTCTATTAATCTCTAATCATGCTAGTTATTTAGATATAATTATTTTAGGAAGTCTTTTTAAAACATCATTTGTTGCAAAAAAGGAAATTGCAAAATGGCCATTATTTGGCATTTTAGCTAAACTTCAAAATACTGTTTTTATTGATAGAAGAATTTCATCATTAAAAAAACAGGAAAATCAAATTGTAGAGCATTTAAATAAAAAAAAGAACTTAGTAATTTTTCCGGAAGGTACAAGTAGTGATGGGAATAGAGTGTTACCTTTTAAAAGTTCATTATTTAATATTTTTGAAAAAAATTTAAATTCAAGAATATTTGTACAAACAATAACTATTGTTTATAAAAAAATTAATGGGATACCTATGAATAGAATAGATAGAAAAAATATAACATGGCATTCAAATATGGATTTAATTCCAAATATTTTTGATGTTTTAAAGAAATTAAGTATAGAGGTTGAGATTATTTTCAATGATGAATTTTTGCCTAATAAAGAATATGATAGAAAAAAAATAGCTTTACATTGTTGGGAGAAAATAAATATTTTATTTAATAATAAGTTATGTTAAAAAAATTTAAATTAAAAACATTCGGATGCCAAATGAATGTTTATGATAGTCAAAAAATAAGTAATATTTTTTATAAACTTGGGTATAAAAATACTTCTATTGATAAAGAAGCTGACATTTATATTATAAATACATGTCATATAAGAGATAAAGCAAAACAAAAACTTTATTCTGAATTAGGTAAAATTTATAAAATAAGAAAAAATAGATTTCAAAATAATAAAAATACAATAACCATAGTTGCTGGATGTGTAGCACAGGCTGAGGGGGAAGAGATATTTAAAAGAGTACCCTTTGTTGATATAATTGTTGGGAGTCAGTCTTACCAAAAATTACCTAATTTAATAAAAAAAATTCAAAATAAAAACAAGGAAAAAAATAAACAACTTATTGAACTTGATTTTGATCCAAAATCTAAGTTTGATGATCTACCAAAAGAAAAATATATTAATGAAGTTTCAAGTTATTTAACAATACAAGAAGGATGTGATAAATTTTGTAAATTTTGTGTTGTGCCTTACACAAGAGGCCCTGAATATTCAAGAACTGTAGAAGAAATTGTTAGTGAAGCAAAATTTTTAATAAAAAATGGAACGAAAGAAATAATATTGTTAGGGCAAAATGTAAGTGCCTATCACGGAATAGGATTTGGTAATAAAGAATTTAATCTGGGAAAATTAATTTATGTTTTAGCAAAAATTAAAGGATTAAAAAGAATAAGATATATGACTGCTCATCCTAAAGATATGCATGAAGATTTGTATAATGCACATAGAGATTTAGAAAAACTAATGCCTTTTGTACATTTGCCTATACAATCTGGTTCGAATAAAATTCTAAAAGCAATGAATAGAAATTATACAGCTGAAGAGTATTTAAAAATAATAAATAAAATAAAAAAATGTAGAAGAGACATAGTTTTTTCATCTGATTTTATAGTGGGATATCCTGGAGAAACAAAAGAAGATTTTCAAAAAACTATTGATGTAATTGATAAAGTAGAATATGTACAATCTTTTTCATTTATTTATAGTCCTCGACCAGGAACAATGGCTTATAATTTAAAAAATGCTCTTGAAGATGATGAAAAAAAAAATAGGCTCAAAATTTTGCAAAATAAATTAAGATTTTATCAAGAAAAATTTAATAAAAATTTTGTTAAAAAATCATTAAAAGTACTTTTTAGTAATTCATCTAATAAAAAAAAATATCAATCACTTGGATATTCAGAATACATGCAATTAGTAAGAATTAATAATAAAAGAAATATGCAAGGAAAAATTGAAAATATAAAAATTAAAAAAAGTTTTTATAAAAGTTTAGAAGCTAGTCCTATAACATAAATTTTTAATTAAATATTTGATCAAAAATTTAGAAAAAAATATAATTGAATTCGAAGATAATAGTATTTTAAGAATCATGCTTGGAGTTTTTCATAAAAATCTTGAAATTATTGAAAAGGAATTAAGGGTTAGTTTGTGTACAAGGGGTAATATTATTTCAATAAACGGGGGTATAGAAAATATTTTAATAACAAAAAATACACTTTCAGAATTATATGAAAGAGCTAAAGTATCTGAAATTATTGAAAAAAAGGATATAGAATCGATAATTAAAAATATGAAAAAAAATAAAAAAAACAATCATTCTTCAGAAATTTCTATAACAACTCCAAAAAAAAAAATTTGGCCACACACAAATGGGCAAACCAAACTTATAAAAGAAATATTAAATAAAAAAATTATTTTTGTTATAGGTCCAGCAGGTACTGGCAAAACATTTATAGCTGTAAGTCATGCTATTTCCATGCTTACTTCTGGTTTAGTTGATAAAATTGTTATTTCACGACCAGCCGTAGAAGCAGGAGAAAAATTAGGGTTTTTACCTGGAGATTTAAAAGAAAAGATTGATCCTTATTTAAGACCAATATATGATTCTTTTGATGAAAATCTTCCTAAAGATAAAGTTATGAAATTAATTGAGAATCAAAAAATTGAAATAGCTCCTATTGCATATTTAAGAGGAAGAACATTAAATAATTCTTATATAATATTAGATGAAGCACAAAACACATCACCAATTCAAATGAAAATGTTTTTAACAAGACTTGGAGAAAATTCGAAAATGGTTATAACTGGAGATATAACTCAAATAGATTTACCTTCCAAAAATAAAAGCGGATTAATAGACGCAATCAATAATTTAAAAAAAATTAAAGATATTTCTTTTGTTTATCTTACAGAAAAAGATGTTGTAAGACATCCTTTGGTACAAAAAATAGTAAAAGCATATGATAAATGAGTCTTAATCATAAAATAAATATTTTTCTCGAGAATAAAAAATGGTTAGATAAAAAAATATTTAAATCAAAAAAAAGTATCGATAATTTTATTTATCATCTTTCACAAATAACTATAAATGAATGTTTTTTGCAGCCTAAGTTTAGAAAATTTAAAAATTTGAAAACAAATATTAATTTTATTCTAGCGGACGATAGATTTTTAAAAAAATTAAATAATGATTTTTTAAATAAAAGAAAACCCACAAACGTGCTATCATTTCCAAATGAAAATTTTTTTAAAAATAAAGAAAGTTTTTTAGGAGAAATTTTTTTATCTTATGAAACATGTAAAAAAGAAGCAAAAAAATTTAAAATAAATAATAAAGATAGGATAGGACATTTGATAGTACACGGTATATTACATTTATTAGGCTATGATCATAATACAAAAATAGATGAAAAAAAAATGATAAGTATTGAGTCAAAAATATTAAATTCTTTAGAAATTAATTATTATTAATTTTTTTTAGTTTATTGTTAGTGAAAAAATATTTTTATTCTTTTTTTTTTGGAATTTCTTTAGTTTTATGTTTTCCACCTTTTAATTTTTGGCCTTTACTTTTTCCTTCATTAACTTTTTTGTTTTTAAAAAGTTATCACGCTAAATCTGATAAGGATGCTTTTTCAATTGGTTGGTTTTTTGGCCTATCCTTTTTTATATTTAGTTTATATTGGATTTTTAATTCATTTTTAATAAGATCAGGGATATTTATATTCTTATTACCAATTTGTCTTTTTTCATTTTCATGTTTTCTAGCCTTTTTTATTGGTCTTGTAACTTTTTTAAACTATAAATTTAAAACAAATTTAATTTTTAATATTATTTTTTTTTCAATTTTCTGGACTTTTAGTGAAATTTTAAGAGGATATTTATTTACTGGTTTTCCATGGAATTTATTGGCCCATACTTTTTCAAATTATAATATAATAATACAAATTTGTTCAATAGTAGGAGTATATGGATTAACTTTTTTTATAATTTATTTTGTTTTATCACTAAGTATTTTTATTTTAAATTTTTATAAAAAAAAAGAATTTATTTTACTTTTATCTTCTTTTTCCATATTTATTTCTATATTTTTTTATGGAATTAATAGATTAAAAAATTCAAGTTTATCTACTCATGACTCTTATGTATTTAGAGTTGTTCAACCTAATATTAATCAAAATGATAAATTAGATTCTTTAAAATTAGAAACTAATTATAAAAAATTAGTTGAATTAAGTTTTAAAAATAAAATGGATTCATTGAATAATTCTGAGAATTTGGCTATTTTTTGGCCAGAAACTGCAATATTTGATTTTAATCATCTTTATTCTTATCCTATTTTTAAAAAATTAAATGTAGATTTGAAAGAAAATGAATACATTATTACTGGAATTTTTAGGAATGAAAAAAAAAATATTTATTACAATAGCATATCAATTATCGATAAAAATTTATCAGAAAATTTTGTATATGATAAAATTCATCTAGTCCCTTTTGGTGAATATACACCATTTAGCAGTTTTTTAAATAGTTTTGGTTTTAATTTTTTAAGTTTGAAAAAAGGATTAAAAAATCAAAAAATAATTGAATATAAAAATTTACCAAAATTTAAAGCATTAATTTGTTATGAATCTATATTTCCAGGAAAGTTCATAAAAAATAAAAATAAACCAATATTTTTAGTAAATTTTACAAATGATGCTTGGTTTGGAAATACAATTGGTCCTCATCAACATTTCATTAATTCAAAATTCAGAGCTATTGAAGAAGGGAAACATTTAATTAGAGTTGCAAATACAGGAATTTCAGCTTCAATAGATCCTTTTGGAAGGATATTAAAAAAATTACCTTTAAATTCTTCAGGATATTTTGATACAAAGGTTTTTATTGGAAATAAAAATAATAAAGCTATACAAACTATTTTTAGCAAGTATAAAAATAATTTAATTATTACATCATTAATAGTTTTGTTTTTTTTATTTAGTATTTTAAAATATCAAGTTCACAGAAAAAAATAAAAAATTGAAAGAATATACATTTACAAGTGAATCAGTATCAGAAGGTCATCCTGACAAAGTTTGTGATTTAATATCAGACAATATTGTTGATCTTTTTCTATCAAAAGATCCAGATTCTAGAGTTGCAGCAGAAACTATGGTTACAACTAATAAAGTTGTTATTAGTGGAGAAGTTAATGGACCTGATGTTTTTAAAGAAGTGTCAATTGAAGATTTAGTAAGAAATACAATAAAAAAAATTGGTTATGATCAAAAAGGTTTTAATTGGAAAACAGTTTTAATTGAAAATAATCTTCACCAACAATCAAAAGATATCGCTGTTGGCGTAGATAAAAAAAATGAAAAAGAACAAGGAGCAGGGGATCAAGGAATTATGTTTGGATATGCATGTGAAGAAACAGAAGAATTAATGCCAGCTCCTATTTATTATTCTCATTTAATTTTAGAATCTCTTGCCAACGCCAGACATAATGGTGAAGAAAAATTGTTACTTCCAGATTCTAAGAGTCAAGTCAGCTTAGATTACAAAAATGGTATACCATATAAAGCAAGTGCAATCGTTGTATCCACACAACATGATCCAAGTTTAAAGCAAAAAGATGTTAAAGAAATTATCAGACCTTATGTAGTTAATTCATTACCTGAAGGTTGGATGTGTGATGAAAAAAATTTTTTTGTTAACCCTACCGGTAGATTTGTTATTGGTGGTCCAGTAGGTGACTGTGGATTAACAGGAAGAAAAATTATAGTAGACACTTATGGAGGAGCGGCCCCACATGGTGGAGGAGCTTTTTCTGGAAAAGATCCAAGTAAAGTTGATAGGTCGGGAGCTTATGCTGCTAGATATTTAGCAAAAAATATTGTTGCTGCAAAACTTGCTGAAAAATGTACTATTCAACTTTCATATGCAATTGGAATTGCTAAACCAATATCAATTTATATAAATACACATGGGAGCGCTACAATAAAAGGAAATGAAATTTCTAACAAAATATCTAAAATTATGGATTTATCACCATATGGAATAAAAAAAAAATTATCATTAAATAGACCAATTTATGGTAAAACCGCAGCCTACGGACATTTTGGAAGAAAACCTGGAAATAAAGGGGAGTTTTCTTGGGAAAAAACTGATTTAATTGAATCTTTGAAAAGCATTTTTTGAAAAAATCTAAAAAAACATTATTGCCTCTATTCTATAAAAAAAAACCAAGACGACCTTTAAGTGAAAAACAAAAAAAATTATTAAAATTTAATTTAAAAAAATTTTTATTTAAAAAAAATTTTAGTACCAAAAGAAAAATATTTTTAGAAATAGGTTTTGGATATGGAGAAAATTTAATAAATTTATCTATAAATAATAATAATAAAATTATTATTGGTTGCGATATTTATGAACCAGGTATAGCAAGTACAATTGATAAGATTGAAAAAAATAAATTAAAAAATATTTTAATATATCCAAAAAATATATTTACTTTAATTGATGAATTAAAAAGAAATTCAATCGATAAGGTTTTTATGTTATATCCAGATCCGTGGCCTAAAAAAAAACATTTTAAAAGAAGATTAATATCAAAAATTTTTTTAAAAAGATTACATAAAATTTTAAAAAAGAATGGAATGACTTTAATTTCTACTGATTCTTTAAGTTATTTATGTGCAATATTTTATGAATTTTCTTTAAATCCAAATTTCGAATGGGCAAATAAAGATGCTGCTGATTGTCATAAAAGGCCTTTAGAGATAATTAAAAGTAAATATGAAAGAAAAGCTGATATAGAAAGAAATGATAAATATTTCTTAAAATTTAAAAAAATATGTTGAACAATACTTTCAAAATATTAGATTATAGATAGTTATATATTCATTGTTTTTTTTAAATGGGCTTTAAGCCCATTTTTTTTTAATTATTGAAATGTTATTAGAAAATATAGAATTAGTACAAACTGCAGAAAGCATTGCTGAAGAAAAAGGCATAGAAAAAGAATTAGTTTTTGAAGCAATTGAAAAAGCAATATCAAAAGCTGGTAAAGTTAAATATGGAAACGATTATGATATTAGAGGTAGTATAGATAGAAAAACAGGAAAAATTGGTTTAGCAAGATATCAAGAAGTAAAAAAAGATGTAGAAGACAGCTTAATTGAAATTAGTCTAAAAGATGCAAAAAAAAAACAAAAAGATATAAAAATTGGCGAGTTCATTGTTGAAAAATTACCTGATATAGATATTGGTAGAATATCTGCTCAAATAGCAAAACAGGTTTTAGTTCAACATATTAAAGAAGCTGAATCAATTAAAAATTACGAATTGTATAAGGATAAAGTTGGACAAACTATTAGCGGATTAGTTAAAAGAATGGAATTTGGCAACATAGTTATTGATCTTGGTAACGCTGAGGGTGTAATAAAAAAAGATGAGATGATTCCTCGTGAAAATTTAAGAAGAGGAGATAGAGTTAAAACTTATTTATACAATGTTAGCCATGACACAAAAGGCCCTCAAATTTTTTTATCTAGAACTCATCCACAATTTTTAGCTAATTTATTTAAACAAGAAGTTCCCGAGATTAATGACGGTATTATTGAAATTAAATCTGTAGCCAGAGACCCTGGGTCTAGAGCAAAAATAGCAGTTTATTCTACAGATCAAACAATAGATCCTGTTGGTGCGTGTGTAGGAATGAGAGGTTCAAGAGTTCAAGCTGTAGTAACAGAATTACAAGGAGAAAAAATAGATATTGTTACTTGGTCCGAAGATAAAGCTACTTATATTGTAAATTCTTTAGCTCCAGCTCAAATTAGTAAAGTTATTTTTGAAGAAGAAGATACAGAAAAAATTAAAGTAATTATTCCTGAGGATCAATTAAGTCTTGCAATTGGTAGAAAAGGCCAAAATGTTAGATTGGCCTCTATCTTAACAAATTGTGAAATAGATATAATTGATGAAAAAGATGAAAAAAATAAAAGAAATGAAGAAATAAAAAGGATATCTGAAACATTTATGAAAGAATTAGACGTAGATGAAGTTATAGCGCATTTGTTAGCAACGGAAGGTTTTTTATCAATTGAAGAAATAGCTGAAGCAGTAGATACAGATTTTAAAGTAATCGAAGGATTTGATGAAAATATAATAAAAAATCTTAAAGAAAGAGCTTTACAAACCATGGATAAAAGAAATAAAGAATTAGAGAAAAGAAAAATAGAACTAAATATTTCAAAAGATCTAGAAAAAATTAAAAAATTTAATTTATCTGATTTGATAAAACTAGCAGAAAACAACATTAAAAATTTAGATGATTTAGGCGATTTATCAAGTGATGAATTAGTTGAAATGTTTGATACAAAAAAATTAAAAAAGAAAGACGCAGATGAAATAATAATGAAAGCAAGAGAAAATTGGTTTAAAGATGATAAAAAAAAAGAATTGAAAACTATTAAAAAGTAATTTTATGAATAATAAAGATAGAAAAACAACTACAATTAAACAAACTTTTTCATATGGTAAATCAAAGACTGTAACTGTAGAAGTTGTACAAAAAAAGAAAAGAAGTAAAGAAAAAAATGTTTTAAACAAAAAAGTAGAAAATAAATCAGAAATTCTTAACAAGCCTAGAAAAAAATTAACTATTAATAAAAGATTTTATTCTTCTTATAAAAAGAAAAATTTAGATAATAAAAAAAAAAATGATGATATAAGTCAAACAAAAGATGGAAAGCAAAAAATCATTAAAGAAGTAAAAATTCCTGAAATAATTTCAGTTCAAGAGCTAGCAAAAAGAATGGCGGAAAAATCCTCAGATGTTATTAAAACTTTAATGAAAAATGGAGTTATGGTAACTATTAATCAAAATATAGATGCAGATACAGCTGAAATTATTGCCGGTGAATTTGGACATAAAGTTAAGAGAGTTGATGATTCTGATTATGATAATGAGTTTAAAAAAGAGATTGATAAGAAGGAAGATTTAGTAGATAGAGCCCCAGTTGTGACGATTATGGGGCATGTTGATCATGGAAAAACAACATTATTAGATGCATTTCGATCTAGCAGCATTGTTTCTAAAGAACATGGTGGCATAACGCAACATATTGGGGCATATAGAATTAAAACAAAATCTAAAAAATTTATAACATTTTTCGATACACCTGGACATGAAGCATTTACTGCAATGAGAGCACGTGGATCAAAAGTAACTGATATTGTTGTTTTAGTTGTTGCTGCAGACGATGGAGTTAAAGAAACAACTATAGAAGCTATTAATCATGCTAAAGCTGCTGATGTACCAATTATTGTTTGTATAAATAAAATTGATTTAAATGAATCAAATCCACAGAATGTAAAAAATCAATTAATGGAGTATGAAATTCTTTCAGAAGAAATGGGGGGAAAGAATTTATTTGTTGAGGTATCTGCAAAGTCAAAGACAAATTTAAATAAATTAGAAGAAGCAATTTTATTACAGGCAGAAATATTAAATTTAAAAGCTAATCCATCAAAGAAAGCAACTGGTATTATTGTTGAGTCAAAAATTCTTCAAGGAAAAGGATCTACGGCAACTGTTTTGATTCAAGAAGGATCATTAAAAGTTGGCGATTTTTTTATAGCTGGTCCCTCTTACGGAAAAGTAAGAGCAATGAATGATGATTTGGGAAAGAAAATAACTGAAGCAAAGCCATCAGTACCAGTTGAAATAATTGGTATAACAGGCGTACCAATTGCAGGAGATGATTTTAAAGTTATTGAAAATGAAATAAAAGGTAAGGAAATTGCAAATTATAGATTACATAAATCTAAGATTAAACAAACTGAGCCACTTACAAAAGAAAGTTTAGAAAAAAAACTTAGTGATAAAAGCAATGAAAAAATTAAAGAATTAGGTTTAATTTTAAAATCTGATGTTCAAGGATCTTTAGAAGCGATTATAAATGGTATTGAAAAATTTAAGAATGATGAAATAAAAATAAAAATTATTCATAAAGGAATTGGAGAAATAAATCAATCAGATGTTGTACTTGCAGCAGCTTCTGAAAGTTCTGTAATAACTATTGGTTTTAATGTCAAACCAAATACTTTAGCTAGGGATTTAGCTAAAAGAGACAAAATAGAAATTAAATTTTTTACAGTTATATATGAGTTATTGGATTATGTAAAAGACAGTATGAGTGGGCTTTTAGTTCCAGATAAAAAAGAAGTTTTAAATGGAAAAGCTAAAATTAAAGAGATATTTAAAATGTCTAAAATTGGAAAAATTGCTGGTTGCGAAGTTATTGAAGGTAAAATAGAAAAAAATGCAAAAATTAGATTGCTAAGAGATAATAAAGTAATTTATGATGGAAAATTGAATAGTCTAAAAAAATTTAAGGAAGAATCATCTGAAGTAAAAGAAGGAAGTGATTGTGGATTAGTTTTAGAGAATTTTCAAGATATTAAACAAGATGATATTTTAGAATCATATGTTATAGAAGAACAAAAAAGAAGTTTATAATTCATTTTTTAATTTATTTAATGAAGAAAAACATAAAATCGCAGAGACAATTAAGAATAGCTGAACAATTAAAACATTTAATTTCTGAGACTATAACATTGGGCAATTTTCAAAATAAAAAAATACGAACAATACCTATTACTGTAACTGAAGTAAATATTAGTCCAGATTTAAAAAAAGCTAATATTTTTGTTATTTCTAGAGATAATAAAAAAAGTTTTATTAAATATTTGAACGAAGAAAATTTTATATTTAAAAAAGAAATTGCTGAAAAACTTCAACTTAGATTTGTTCCTCAACTAAATTTTAGTTTTGATAATGCTTTCGAATATGCAAATAAAATCAACAAAATTTTAAAAGAGCCTAAAGTTCTTAAAGATTTATAATTATGAATTCAATAAACAACAATTTAGATGGATGGTTAGTTATTAATAAAGATTTGGGAATGACTTCAAGAGAAGTTGTTAATATTATAAAGAAAACTTTAAATGTAAAAAAAATTGGCCATGCTGGAACTTTAGATCCTTTAGCAACAGGAGTTCTAGCTCTTGCAGTAGGAAGAGCAACAAAAACAGTAAAATATATAATGGATGGAATAAAAAAATATAGTTTTACCATTAAATGGGGAATTTCAACTGATACTCAAGATATTGAAGGTAAAATTATCTCAAAATCAAATAAGAAGCCTGACAAAATTAAACTAAAGTTTATTTTAAAAAATTTAGTTGGTACAATAGATCAAATCCCACCAAAATTTTCTGCAATAAAAGTTAATGGTAGAAGAGCTTATGACTTGGCAAGAAATGGTAAAAAATTTACTTTAAAATCACGAAAAGTTTTTTTAAAAAATATTAAATTAATTAAAAAAAATGAAAAAAAAAAGATAGATTGTACAAGTTTTGAAATTGAATGTGGAAAAGGTTTTTATGTAAGAAGCTTAGTTAGGGATATTTGTAAAAAATTGAATGTAGACGGTCATGTAATTAAGTTAAAAAGAATAGAATCAGAACCTTTTAATTTAAAAAGTTCTATATCCATTGAAGATTTTTTGAAATTATATGAAAAGAATGATTGGAAAAATTTTCTTTTACCTATATATTCTGTTTTAAATAAAATTAAATATGTTGGAAAATAATTTAAGTAAAGATAAAATCATTGGTGAATTTCAGAAAAAAGCAAAAGATACAGGTTCTTCTGAAGTTCAAATAGCATTATTAACAAATAGAATAAATTATTTAACTGAACATTTTAAGAAAAATAGAAAAGATAATCACTCAAGAGAAGGTATGATTAAATTAATTAGTAGAAGAAGAAGGTTAATAGCATATTTAAAAAAAAAGGATTTTAAAAAATACGAGGAAATAATAAAAAAACTCAACTTACGTAAATAATATTAGTGTTTGACATCATAAAAAAAGAAATTCAATGGGGCGGTAAAAAACTAGTTCTTGAAACAGGTAGAATAGCAAGACAAGCAAGTGGAGCAGTCTTAGCTACATATGGTGAAACTACCATTTTATGTACAGTGGTTGCATCTAAAGAACCTAGGGAAGATGTAGATTTTTTACCATTAACAGTAAGTTATCAAGAAAAAACATTTGCAGCTGGAAAAATACCGGGCGGTTTTTTTAAAAGAGAAGCAAGGCCATCGGATAAAGAAACATTAATATCTAGGTTAATTGATAGACCTATTAGGCCTTTATTTCCTGAGAATTATTTTAATGAAACACAGATTATATGTACTTTATTAAATTTAGACCAAGATACTAGCCCAGACATAGTTGCTTTCGTAGGCGCTGCTGCTGCTTTAGCATTATCTGGAGCACCTATTAAATCAACTGTTGCTGCTGCTAAAGTAGGATACATTGATAAAAAATTTGTTTTAAACCCATCTAATTCTCAACTTGAAAATTCTGATTTAAATTTAGTTGTTGCAGGTACAAAAGATGGAGTATTAATGGTTGAATCAGAAGTAAAGGAGTTGTCAGAAAAAACAATGCTAGACGCAGTCATGTTTGCGCATAAAGAATTTCAAGATGTAATAAAATTTATTGAAACTTTTGCAAAAGGTAAAAAAATATCTGAAATAAAATATAAAGATGAAAATGTAGATAAAAATTTAAAAGATTTATTTAATAATATTGAAAAAAAATATAAAGATAAATTTGTTAAAGCTTATAAAGAAAAAGATAAATCAATTAGATCAGATACACTATCTGAAATTAGAAAAAATATTATCGATGAATTTGTTATAGAAGATAATGAAAAAATTACAGAAAATTTAGTTTCTTCTGCAACAAAAAAAGTAGAAAAAGAATTAGTTAGATCTAGTATTTTAAAGACTGGAAAAAGGATTGATGAAAGAGATACTAAAACTGTTAGACCAATTAAAGCTGAAGTTGGTGTACTTAGCAGAGTTCATGGAAGTTCACTTTTTACAAGAGGCGAAACTCAGGCATTAGTTGTAACTACATTAGGAACAGGTTTAGATGAACAAATAATAGATGATTTAGAAGGAGAGTATAAAGAGAGATTTATGTTGCATTATAATTTTCCACCATATTCTGTTGGTGAAGCTAGTATGCTTAGGGGGCCTGGTAGACGTGAGATTGGTCATGGCAAATTAGCATGGAGAGCAATTAAACCACTTATGCCAATTAAAGATAAATTTCCTTATACAATTAGAGTGGTTTCTGAAATTACAGAATCTAACGGATCTTCATCTATGGCAACTGTTTGCGGAACTTCATTATCATTAATGGATGCAGGAGTTCCATTAGAAAAACCTATAGCAGGAATTGCTATGGGATTAATTAAAGAAAAAGAGGATTATGCTATTCTTTCAGATATATTGGGAGATGAAGATCATTTGGGTGATATGGATTTTAAAGTTGCTGGAACAAAAGATGGAATTACTGCACTTCAAATGGATATAAAAATCACAAGTATAACTAAAGAAATTATGGAAAAAGCGCTCGCCCAAGCTTTAGATGGAAGAATTAAAATTTTATCCGAAATGGACAAAGCAATTACTTCATCGCGTAAAGAATTAAATAGCAATGCTCCACAAATAGAAGTTATAAAAATAGACCCATCGAAAATTAAAGATGTGATTGGATCTGGCGGGAAAGTTATAAAATCTATAACTGAAGAAACAGGAGCTAAGATTGACATAGAAGATGATGGTACTATAAAAATAGCATCTAGTGATGCAGAAGGTGGAAAGCTGGCTTTAGAAAAAATTGAAAATATTACTGCAGAGCCAGAATTAGATGAAATTTATACTGGCACTGTTGTGAAAATTATGGATTTTGGTGCATTTGTTAATTTTATGGGTTCAAAAGATGGATTGGTTCATATATCTGAATTATCGGATAAAAGAGTTGCAAAAACAACAGATGTTGTCAAAGAAGGAGATAAAGTTACAGTAAAAGTTATAGGGTTTGATAATAGAGGAAAAATTAAATTAAGTATGAAAGATCTCGAACAAAAGAAAGATCTCAAACAAAAGACAGAGAAGAATTTCAATAGGGCTTAAATTGCAAAAAAATAATTATTCATATAAAGAATTAATTGAATGTGCAAAAGGAAAACTTTTTGGAGAAGGAAATGCAAAATTACCACTTCCCCCTATGTTAATGATGGATAGAATTGTAAAAATTACAAAAGATGGAGGGATGTATAATAAAGGCGAGATTATTGCAGAATTGGATATTAAACCTACATTATGGTTTTTTGATTGTCATTTTAAAAAAGATCCTGTAATGCCAGGATGTTTGGGTTTAGATGCATTATGGCAATTAGTAGGTTTTTTTTTAGGTTGGCTTGGAGCACATGGAAAAGGAAGAGCACTAGGAGTTGGAGAAGTTAAATTTTCAGGAGAAGTATTAGAATTTGCAAAAAAAGTAAAATATACACTGCATATAAAAAGAGTAATTATAAAAAGATTGGCACTTGCAATTGCAGATGGCATTATGTCTGTAGATGGAAAAAATATTTATAGTGCAAAAGATCTTAAAGTGGGTCTTTTTAAATCAGAAAAATAAAATCGAGGTTCTCAATTGAAAAGAGTTGTTGTAACAGGAATTGGCATAGTTTCATGCATCGGGAATACAATTAAAGATGTAACAGATTCACTATATAATGCTAAACCAGGAATAACTTTTAGTAAGGAACATGAAGAACTCGGTTTTAGAAGCCATGTTTACGGTAAACCTGAAATTAATTTAGAAGAAAAAATAGATCGTAGAGTATTAAGATTTATGGGAGATGGTGCTGCTTTCAACCATATTGCAATGGAGGATGCAATTAAAGATGCGAATTTATCTGACGAACGAGTTTCAAATGTTGATACAGGAATAATTATGGGATCAGGTGGTCCATCAACAAAGAATATAGTTGAAGCGGCAGAAATTTTAAAAAAAGAAAAAAGTAGCAAAAAAATAGGTCCTTTCAGGGTACCTAGAGCAATGAGTAGCACTAATTCTGCAACTTTAGCAACAACCTTTAAAATTAAAGGTGTAAATTATTCAATCAGCTCAGCTTGTTCTACAAGCGCGCATTGTATTGGTAATGCTTACGAGCTTATTCAAATTGGAAAACAAAAAATAATTTTTGCAGGTGGAGGAGAAGAATTAGACCCAACTTTATCTGTATTATTTGATGCTATGGGAGCTTTATCATCAAAATATAATTCAGAACCTGGAAAATCATCGCGTGCATATGATAAAGATAGAGATGGTTTTATTATTTCAGGAGGAGCGGGAGTTTTAATATTGGAAGAACTAGAAAGTGCCTTGAAAAGATCTGCAAAAATTTATGCTGAAATTGTTGGATATGGTGCAAATTCAGATGGATATGATATGGTTCAACCATCTGGTGAGGGCGCTGTAAGGTGCATGAAGCAGTCATTAAATAATTTAAATTTAAAAATTGATTATATTAATACACACGGAACAAGTACTCCAATTGGAGATATTAAAGAAATTGAAGCAATGAAAGAGTTGTTCAAAGAAGACATGCCGCCTTTTAGTTCAACCAAATCATTAACAGGGCATTCTCTTGGCGGAACGGGCGTCCAAGAAGCCATTTATTCGATTTTAATGATGAATAATAATTTTATTACTAAATCTGCAAATATTGAAAATTTAGATTCTGAAGTAGAAGGTTTACCTATTGTATTGGAAACAAAAAAAGATTGTGACTTTAATACATTATTAAGTAATAGTTTTGGTTTTGGTGGTACAAACGCCTCTTTAGTTTTTAAAAAATTTGATAGTGAAGAAAAAAATAATTTTGTTCAAAAAAAAGTTGATATTCAAAATGAATTTGAAGATAAAAAAGGAATTATATTTGGAGTAGCAAATGACCACTCATGTGCTTGGGGTATAGCTAATGATTTATTAGAAAAAGGAGCAGAGCTATGTGTTACTTACCAAAATGATTTATTAAAAAAAAGAGTAGAAGATTTATGTAAATCAAAAAATGTTAAACATATTTTAAAATGTGATGTTTCTGATTCAAAAGATATTGATACTTTATATCAAAAAATAAAGAATGAGTGGGGTGAGATAGATTTTATTGTTCATTCTATTGCTTATTCAGATAAAAATGAATTATCAGGAGAATATTTAAATACTTCTAAAAATAACTTTTTAAATACAATGTTAGTTTCTTGTTATTCTTTTACTGAAATAGTACAGAAATTTTCAGATATAATTAATGATAATGGATCCTTACTAACTTTATCATATTTTGGATCTCAAAAAGTAATACCTAATTATAATGTAATGGGTGTAGCAAAGGCAGCGCTTGAAACAAGCATTAAATACTTAGCGGTAGATTTAGGAAAAAAAAAAATTAGAGTTAATTGCATTTCTCTTGGACCAATGAGAACATTATCAGGTGCAGCTATTAAAGATGCTAGATATATATATAATTGGACAGAAAAAAATAGTCCTCTAGGTAAAAGTATTAATTTTGAAGATTTATCAGGATCAAGTAGTTATTTATTAAGTAGCAAATCTAGCGGTGTTACAGGTGAAATTCACTATGTTGACGCTGGATATAATGTTATAGGTATGATAAAACCACCGGAAAAAACTTGAAAATTTTATTTAACTAACTTAATTTAAGTTTATATGACAACAGAAACTAAAAATAATTTTTATTCTTTTTTGAAAGAAAATGGTTTAAAACCTACATCTCAAAGAAATTTAGTTGTAAAACAACTTTTAAATGGAAAAGATAGACATTTTACAGCAGAAAATTTGTATGATGAAATGAGGTTAAAGAAAATAAATATTTCTTTAGCAACTATTTATAATACTCTTCATAGCTTTGTGGAAAAAAAAATTTTAAAACTTATTTCTGTCAAAGAAGGTAAAACAATTTTTTGTACTAATATGAAAAACCATTACCATTTTTTTAATCCAAAAACTGGAAAATTAACTGATATACCTTACGAAAAAATAAAAATTAAAAAATTACCAAAACCACCAAAAGGAACCAAGATAGATAATATTGAAATTACAATTAACTTAAATACAAAGAGTTAGTCTTTTTTTATTCCCCACAAATATTTTTTTTCTATCCAACCTCTATAAGGTTTAATTTTTACTTTACAAAATATTTCATCGCAATTTATAATTTTTCCAACTACACCTTTTTTAACAATCGCATTCACAATATTATTATTATCTTTGTATTTAAATAAATTTTGTTCTTTATTATTTATAAAAGTTTTTTTATTTGAAATCATACTTGTATGAATCCAACCTTCTGTACCTTCTATATCTCTTACTTTTTTCCAAACATCATATTTATCAATTATTAAAATTGGTAAATTTTTTTTTTGATAAATAAACTTAATTGGTGCATCGAAACTTGCATTCCATCTTAAATACACTCTATCCTTTTTTAATGAAGCATATTTTGGTTCAATAGGATAAATGATTGAATAAACATTTATTGGCATGATTAAAAAAAGTAAAAAAAATATTTTTTTCATATTAATTACATATGATGCATTTTTTATTTTTTTTAAACTTTATTTTTTTAAATCTGTTAAAAAGTAAATCTATAATAATTAATTCCCCAACTAAATTTTTTCCTATTCCAAGGATATCTTTTATTACTTCAACAGATTGCAATGATCCAGCAATTCCAGCGATTCCACCCACAATTCCACAATCTTGGTAAGTTTCACCAAGAATATTTTTAGTTAGTTGAGGAAACATGCATCTATAGCAAGGATTATTTTCTGATTTTATCCACCCTTTTATAGTTGTTATTTGAGCCTCGAAACCTCTCAATGCTGCAGATATTAGAGTTTTTTTATTTTTTACACAACTATCATTAATCAAATATTTAGTTTGAAAATTATCGGATCCATCAACAATCACGTCATAATTTTTTATAATTTTATCTATATTTATTTTGGTTATTTTCTTTTTGTAAATATTAATTTTTAATTTTGGGTTCATTAATAATAATTTTTTTTTTGCAATTTCTACTTTAGATTTATTAATACTTTTTTGGTCAAAAAGCACCTGTCTTTGTAGATTTGAAATCTCAACATTATCAAAATCTGCGATACCAAGAGTACCTATGCCTGCAGAGGCTAGATACATGGAAACAGGAGAACCTAAACCTCCCATGCCTAAAATAAAAACTTTGGATATCAATAATTTTTTTTGTCCATCAATACCTATATTTTTTAGAATAATCTGATGAGCGTATCTTTGAATATCTTTTTCACTTAATGTTTTTAACATATAAATTAACTAAATAATGAAGTTGATAAATAACGTTCTGCAAATGAAGGAATAACTACAATTATTTTTTTATTTTTCATTTCCTTTCTCTGAGCAACTTCAATTCCGGCAGCAAGCGCTGCTCCTGAAGAAATACCAATTGGTAGGCCTTCTGTTTTTGCAGCCATTTTTGCTGTAGAAAAAGCAGTTTCGTTAGCAATTTGTATTATTTCATCTATTGATTTTTTATTAAGAATCTTAGGTATAAATCCTGCGCCAATACCTTGAATTTTATGAGGTCCAGCAGAACCCCCAGAAATAACAGGACTATCTTCTGGTTCTACTGCAATAATTTTTATTTTTTTATTCTTTTTTTTCAATATTTTACTTACACCTGATAGAGTACCACCTGTCCCAACACCCATTACTACTGCATCCAGATTGTTATTTGTGTCATTTAAAATTTCTATAGCTGTTGTTTTTTCATGTATTTCAGGATTTGCAAAATTTTCAAATTGTTGGGGCATAAATGAGTTATTATTTTTTTTTTTTATTTCTAATGCTTTTCCTATAGCTCCTTTCATACCTTTTTCTGCAGGTGTTAATACAAGTTTTGCACCAAGAAGGATTAGCATTTTTCTTCTTTCAACAGACATTGATTCTGGCATTGTTAAAATAAGTTTGTATCCTTTTGCAGCACAAACAAATGCTAAACTTATACCTGTATTTCCTGAAGTAGGTTCAACAATTAAAGTTGTTTTATTTACTAATCCCATTTTTTCTCCTTTTTCAATCATTGCTAAACCAATTCTGTCTTTTACAGAAGACAATGGGTTAAAAAACTCAAGTTTACATATAAGTTCTCCACAACAATTATATTTTTTTGATATTCTAGGAATTTTTATTAAAGGAGTATTTCCAATTGTCTCTAGAATACTATTGTAAATTTTATTTCTTATAGTTTTAAATTTTTTCATTACTTAAATTGTAAAATCTATTTTTTTTTTATTAATATTAATTTTCGTTTCATCAATATTTTTATACAAATCATGAATACTAGTTAATTTAAAAGAATTTATAATTTCGTTTGTAATATTTTTCATAAAAGGATTTATAATTTTAAATCTCATTTGTGTAGCAACTTCTTCTTTTTTATTTTTTTCGATTGTTAAAACTGCATTATAAATATCAATAAGAAGTATATTTCTTTTTTCCCTACCAAGAGCATAACCTCCATTTGGTCCTCTTGTACCCTTTAATATTTTTTGTCGAACTAATTCTTGTAAAATTTTTTCTAAGTACCTCGAAGGTATACCTTGCCTTTTTGTTATTTCTTTAGCACTTGCTGGAGCATGAGAAGAATGAATAGATATATCAAGCACAGCCTCGACTGCATGTAGAAATTTTTTATTAATAATCATATTTTTATTTTTATTTTTTTATAAACCTGTTGATCCTAAACCCAATTCTTTTCTTTTAGTTTTGTGATTTATTTTTTTCTTTTCACTCCATTTTACTTTTTCTATTTTAGAAATTATTAATTGCGCTATTCTCATTCCTCTTTCAATTATAAATATTTTTTTTCCATGATTAATTAAAATTATTTTTATTTCTCCCCTATAATCCGCATCAATTGTGCCTGGAGTATTAAGAACTGTTATGCCAAAGTTTGCTGCCAAACCAGATCTAGGTCTTACTTGAGCTTCTAAATTTTTTTTTAACCCAATTTTTATACCTGTTGGAATTATTACAATTTCACCATTTTTAATTTTTATTTTATTTTTTATTGCAGCATATAAATCTAATCCTGAACAATTTTCAGAGCTATAATTTGGTAAAGGAAGGTCTTTTCCATGTGACAATCTTTGAATTTCTATATTTATCATTTTATTTTGTAAAAAATTAATTTAAATATAAAGAAACTTCTTGAATAATTTTTTCAGCTATTTTTTTCTTTGTCATTTTTCCCCATTTTTTTTGATTATTTTTTCCAATTACTGATATTTCATTGAAATCATTACCCATAGGATTAAATTTTTTTGATATCTTATTAGCAAAGATAAAGTCACAATTTTTATTTATAAGTTTTTTCCTAGCATTATTTATTAAAGAACTTGTTTCAGCTGCAAAACCACAAACTATTTTTGGTCTACTTTTTTTTAAATTAGAAATCATATGTAAAATATCTTTGTTTTCTGTAAATTTTATTTGTTTAAAAATATTTTCATTTTTTTTGTATTTTTTTTCAGTTTTATTTATTTTCCAATCAGATACAGCAGCAGTTAAAAAAGCTATATCTATTGAACCATATTTTTTGCATATACTCATACTTTCATTAAACATTTGTTTTGCTGATTCAACTTTAATTATTTTATTCACTTCAGGCGCTTCAATATTTGTTGGACCAGTTATAAGAATTGTTTCAGCTCCATATGTATAAGCACAATTTGCAATTTCATATCCTTGTTTTCCGGAAGAAAAATTAGATAAATATCTTACTGGATCTATAGGCTCTATTGTTGGCCCAGCTGTTATTAATATTTTTTTTCCTTTTATATTTTTTTTTAAAATAAAAAAATTATTAATTTCTTTTTTAATTACTTTAATATCTTCCATTTTTCCAAACCCAATTTCACCACATGCTAAACTTCCATTAATTGGGCCAATAATTTTTATTCCTCTAAGTTTTAACTCTTTTATATTTTTTTTGTTTGCTGGATTTTCCCACATCTTTTTATTCATAGCAGGAACAATAAAAATTTTTTTATTAGAAGCAGCTAATGTTGTTGAGGCCAAATCATCTGCATAACCATTTGATAATTTTGCAATAATATTTGCGCTAGCTGGACATACAACTATTAAATCTGAATTTCTTGTTAAATTAATATGTTTCATATGATCTGCAGATTCTTTTTTAGAAAAAATATCAGTATGAATTTCTTTATTTATTAACGAAGAAAGAGATAATGGTGTAAGAAATTTTTGTCCTGATTTTGTTAAAATTACATTTATATCAAATTTATTTTTTATAAGATCTTTAAGTAAATCCAATGACTTATATGCGGAAATACTTCCACTTATTATAAATAATATTTTTTTCAATACTTTAATTTACTAAATAAATATGTAAATTATAACGATAAATTAACAAAATTAAATAATTATGAATTTTTATTTTTTCCTACAGGAATATATGACTGCGATTCCAAAATTAAGGTTATAATAATTAATATTATAAAATTTTCTAAACTTTAAAATTTTACAAATTTCTTCTTGTGAAGGAAATCTTTTTATACTTTCAACTAGATATTTATAAGCCTCTTTATTACCTGTAATATTTTTACCCAGTTCAGGTATAAAATTATCAGAATATATTTTATAAATTGAACCAATTGTTAAATTTTTAACTTTGCCAAATTCTAGACAAAGAAATTGTCCATTTTTTTTTAAAATTCTATTAATTTCATTTAAAGTTATTTTAATATTTTCAACATTTCTTAAACTAAATGACATTGTTACTAAATCAAATTTATTATCTTTAAAAGGAAGCTTTTCACCATACGAAGCTACCCATAGAACATTTTTTTTTTTTATTTTTTTTATCCCTTGTTGTATCATTTTTATATTTGGATCTACTAAATAAGCTAAATAATTAGAATTTAGTTTAGATTTATTATTAATATGAGAAATAATATCTCCAGTGCCACATCCTAAATCTAAAATAATATTTTTATTTTTTAAATTTAAATCTATAAGATCAATAAACTTTCTTTTCCATTTTCTGTGTAATCCAAAACTCATAAGATCATTCATGAAATCATATTTATCTGCAATACTTTGAAAGATTTTATTTATATTTTCTTTTTTCATTTTTTTAATTATTTTAATTAAAATTATAAATTTAAAATATTTCTATACTAGGCTTACTAGAATTTGTAATATATAAAAAATACAAAAATTATTGGATTATTTCATAATTTTGTTTATAACGGGTAAGATATTTTTTTTTATTAATTTTATGCCTATAACAAAATCAGCTAAAAAAAGAGTTAGACAAGAAAAAACTAGAAATGCGAGAAATAAAATAGTTTCTTTGAAATTTAAAGCAAATATAAAGGAGCTCTTGGAACATATTGCTAAAAAAAAAAAAACAAAATCTCAAGAACTCTTCAAAATCTGTGAAAAACAATTAACAATTGCTGGAAATAGGGGAATATTAAAAAAAAAAAAGATTTCAAGAAAAATTTCTTCACTAAATAGCAAAATAAAAGCAATTTGATGCTATATTATCTGTGTTGTATTTTTGCAACATCAATATTTATATTTCTATATTTTAAAATTAGATTTAGGTAGATGTATTCAATTCAAATATACTTATTTGAAGTTGAATTATACGTTAAAACGTGTCGGGGGATACTTTTTTATAATTTTAAATATGCACAACTGAATTATATGCATGACTGAGTAATATGTGCATATTTATTCGTATCAGATATGGAAGAATTGAAAAAAAATATAAATTCAGATGAAATTATTTGGTCCAGTATCAAGATCCAGTTAAAAGATATATATGGAGAATCGGAATATTCTAATTGGCTTAAATTATTAACATTTAATAAAATTGATAAAAATATAATAATATTTTATGCACCGACCAAGTTTATGTGTGATTGGATACTTTCCCATTATGGAAAAAAAATATTATCATTGTGGAGAGAAAGAAGTAAATCAGTAAAAGATATATCTATATTTGTATATAACGATAAAGAAACTGATAAAAAAAATAAAAATTATAAAAGTTTTGAAAATACTATATCAAATACAGAAAAAGATGAATTTGAAAATAATTTAGATCCAAGATTTACATTTAAAGATTTTGTAGTGGGAAAATCTAATGAACTTGCCTTTTCAGCTTGTAGAAGAGTTGCAGATTCTGAAGATGTTCCTTTTAATCCTTTATTTTTATACGGTGGCGTTGGATTAGGTAAAACACATTTAATGCATGCAATTGCTTGGCAAAAAAGAAAATTAAATCCAAGGCTAAAGATTATGTATTTATCAGCAGAAAAATTTATGTACGAATTTATAAAAGCTCTTAGATTAAAAAATACAGTTGCTTTTAAAGAACAGTTTAGGTCTGTTAATTTATTGATGATTGATGATGTTCAGTTTATTATTGGTAAAGAATCTACACAAGAGGAATTTTTTCATACATTTAATGCACTGGCAGACCAAAACAGACAAATGGTAATTTCTGCTGATAAATCACCTTCTGATCTTGAAGGATTAGAAGAAAGATTAAGATCAAGGCTTGGCTGGGGATTAGTAGCTGATATTCATCCAACTACTTATGAATTAAGATTAAGTATAATTGAGGCAAAAATTGAAAAATATAATATTGGTTTACCTAAAGATGTAATGGAGTTTTTAGCTCATAAAATAACCACAAGCGTCCGTGAACTTGAAGGTGCTTTAACAAGGTTAGCTGCTCATGTTACTTTAGTTGGTAGATCAGTGGATCTAGAAATTGCAGAAGATTTGCTTCAAGATTTATTAAGAGCAAGTGATAGAAGGGCAACTATTGATCAAATACAAAAAAAGGTTGCTGAACATTTCAATGTTAAAATATCAGATATGCATTCGTCAAGAAGATCAAGGACAGTTGCCAGGCCAAGACAAATAGCTATGTTTTTAGCTAAAAACTTAACAACAAGATCCCTTCCTGAAATTGGTAGAAAGTTCGGTGGTAGAGATCATACAACAGTAATTCATGCTATAAAAAAAATAAAAGAATTAGTAAAAAATGATTCAAGCCTTTCAGAGGATATAGAAATTTTAACTCGTTCTTTACAAAGTTAAGATTTTTTATTTATTTAAAAAACTGCTATAATAAATTTATTTTCTAAATTAATGAAATTACAACTGTCGAAATCTAATTTTGTAAAATCACTTTCATTCGTTCAAAATATTGTTGAAAGTAAAGCAACAATTCCTATTTTGGCTAATGTTTTACTCGAAGCTAAACAAGGACGATTAAACATTTCTGCAACTGATATGGATATAACAATTTTTGATAAAATAAAAATTGATAATATTGAAGCTGAGGGTTCAACAAGCGTTCCTGCACATACTTTATATAATGTTATCAAAGAGCTACCAGATGATAATCCTATTGACTTAAGTTATGATCAAAATAGTAAGAAATTACATTTAATGTCATCAAAATCAAAGTTTGTTTTTTCATGTTTATCTAAGGATGAATTTCCTATTTTATCAGATGAAACTTTTAAAATAAGTTTTGATTTAAAATCAGATATATTAAGAGAGATAATTGATAAAACATACTTTGCTTCTTCAAATGAAGAAACAAGATATTATTTAAATGGTCTTTATATACACACGGCTACTGTAAACAACAAAAATTATTTAAGAGGCGTTGCAACCGATGGACATAGACTTGCTCAGTACCAAATAAATATGCCTTCTGCAGTTATTAAAAATAATTTTGGTGTAATAGTACCTAAAAAATTAATTTTTGAATTAAGAAAATTAATAGATGATTTGAAAGAAAACATAAAAATTGATTTGTCAGAGAGAAAAATAAGATTTTCTTTCAATGAAACAATAATAGTTTCAAAGTTAATTGACGGTAAATTTCCTGATTACGAAAAAGTAATACCTAAAAATACAAACAACAGTTTTTCTATAGATAGAAAAAAATTTTTAGAATCTATTAACAGAATATCAACAATTTCATCAGAAAAATCAAAAGCAATCAAATTAAATTTAAATAAAGATAAAATAACAATATCAGCAAATAATTTAGAAGAAGGTGGAAGCGGTATTGAAGAAATAAATGTAAAATATAATGGACCAAGTTTAGATATAGGATTTAATTCAGGATATCTTAAAGAAATAATTAATCAATTTACATTAGAAGAAATTACAATATTATTTTCTGATTCTACAGCTCCAACAATTATTAAAGAAGATTCTAAATCAGGCACTCTTTATGTTTTAATGCCAATGAGAGTATAAATATTTATGAAATTAAGATCTATTCATTTAGAAAATTTTAGATCTTATAAAAAAATAAATTTAAAAATTGAGAATAATAAATTTATTGTTTTAACAGGAAAAAATGGCACTGGTAAAACAAATTTACTCGAAGCCATATCTTTCTTATCACCTGGTAAAGGTTTTAAAAATTGTAGATTAGATGAAGTAATAAACACTAATACAAATTTAAATCAGTGCTCGATATTTTTTGTAATTGAGAATGGAAATGAGAAAAATGAAATTGGAATAAGTTTTGCAAATGAAAATACTGGTAATAGAACTCAAGGTAGAAAGACAATCTATTTAAATGGAAAAAAATTAAAAAAAAAAAGTGATTTACCCACTTTAGTTTCTTTAATTTGGTTAATTCCTGAAATGGATATTTTTTTTCGAACAAATTCTTTATTTAGAAGAAAATTTG
>CACLKH010000004.1 GCA_902607475.1 uncultured Alphaproteobacteria bacterium
TTTGGTAAATGTTTTTTTGTTTGTTGTGGTATGGGAGGTTTTTCCACTAAATTTGACTTGCTCAAAAAAATTGCCATTTTATAAGAAGGTGTTGCTCCCTTGGATAACCAATATTTAACTCTTTCTTCGTCAAACAAAACTCTATTTTCGTCTTCTTTTGGTAATAATGGATTATAAGTTCCTAGTTTCTCAATAAATTTTCCATCACGAGGACTTCTTTTATCAGATACCACTATCTTAAAAAAAGGTCTATTTTTTGAACCAGCTCTTGATAAACGTATTCTTGTACTCATATTTTTTTTAAATCAATTTTCAATGTAATATATAATATTTTTTTCTTATTGCAATCCCGGAGGAAGCATGTTCCCGAAACCTTGCCTCATTAATTTTTTTTTATCCATGTTTCCATACTTTTTCATCATTTTTAACATTGTATGATATTGTTTAAGTAATTTGTTTACTTCCTGAATTGATGCACCTGAACCTGCTGCAATTCTTTTTTTTCTTGAAGCATGTATAATTTTATGATTGTTTTTTTCCTCAAGAGTCATAGAAGAAATAATAGCTTGTTGTTTCAAAATAACTTTATCATCAATATTAGCTTTATTCATTTGATCTTGTATTTTGCTGGCACCTGGAAGTTTTGAAAGAATTCCTTTTATTCCTCCAAGTTTTTTCATTTGCCCTAACTGTTTTGATAAATCATCTAAAGTAAATTTCCCATCTTTTATTTTTTTATCTAATTTTTCAGCATCTTCTTTTTTTATTGTTTCTGAAGCTTCTTCAACTAAAGAAACTACATCACCCATTCCAAGTATTCTATTTGCAATCCTATCAGGATGAAAAACTTCTATTGCTTCCATTTTTTCACCAATACCTATTAATTTAATAGGACACCCTGTAACAGAACGCATGGATAACGCTGCTCCGCCTCTAGCATCTCCATCTAATCTTGTTAGGATTATTCCAGTTAATTTTAATTTGTTATTAAATTCTTTTGCAACATTTACAGATTCTTGTCCTATCATAGCATCTGAAACAAGTAACGTTTCATTTGGATTCACAGACTTGCTTACATTTTTTACTTCATTCATAAGTTCGTCATCAATTTGGAGTCTTCCTGCTGTATCTAAAATTAAAACATCGAAACCTTCTTTTTTTGCTTGTTCTAAAGATCTTTCAACAATTTCAGCTGGTTTTTCTCCTTTAATAATTTCAACTGTCGCTACATCAACTTGCTTACCTAGAGTTGCTAGTTGTTCCTGTGCAGCTGGTCTTTGAACATCTAAAGAAGACATTAAAACTTTTTTTTTATCCTTATCCTTTAATTTCTTGGCAATTTTTGCACTAGTAGTTGTTTTTCCAGAACCTTGAAGACCAACCATCAATATTATAACTGGGGGTGTTGCTTTTAAATTTATTGGTTCTTCTTTATCACCAAGTATTTCTTTAAGAGTGTCGTTAACAATTTTTATAACCATTTGGCTAGGAGATACACTTTTTACTATTTTTGATCCAACCGCCTTTTTTTTCGCTTTTTCTAAAAACTCCTTCACAACTTCTAAGGAAACATCAGCTTCCAAAAGAGCTACTCTTACTTCTCTTAAAGCAGCATCAACATCATCTTCTGTTAAGGATCCTCTTGACTTTAATTTGTCAAAAATCCCAGTTAATCTTTCAGATAAATTTTTAAACATATTCTTTTAGTTAATTATAGATTATATATGTTAAATAAAAAAAAAATTCATAGATAAAAAAAATGATTATTAATTATACAAAAATGCATGGATTGAAAAATGATTTTATAATCATTGATGCAAGAGAAAAGAAAATTTCTTTAAACAAAAATAAAATAAAAAAAATTGCTAACAGAAAAAAAGGCCTTGGTTGTGATCAAGTTGTAATATTGGAAAAACCAAAAAAAAAAACTTCTGCATTTATAAAATTTTACAATTCGGATGGAAGCACAACAAAAGCATGTGGAAATGCTGCAAGATGTGTAGCATTTTTATTAATGAAAGAAAATAAAACAAAAAAAATTAGCATAGAAACGGAATCAGCTTTATTAAATGCATCTTTAGTTAAGAATAACAATGTATCTGTTGATATTGGTAAAGCTTATTTTAAATGGAATCAAATTCCTCTAAAGAAAAAAATAAATGTTGATGAAGTAGATTTTAAAGTTAACAAACATATCAAGCCAACTTTAGTTAATGTTGGTAATCCTCATATTATTTTTTTTGTAAAAAATCTAAAAAAAATAAACTTAAAAAAAATAGGTCCAAAAATTGAAAGAAATTCTTTATTTCCTGAAAGAATTAATGTTAATTTCGCTAAAATTTTAAATAATAATAAAATTAAACTAAGAGTTTGGGAAAGAGGATCAGGAATTACAAAAGCATGTGGAACTGGGGCATCAGCTACAACTGTTGCTGCAATAAAAAATAAGTTAATTAATAAAAGAATGTGTCATATCCATATGGAAGGTGGAAAATTAAAAATTGAGTATAAAAAAAACGGACATATTGTTATGACAGGACCAATAAAAATTATAAAAAAAGGAGTTTTGAATAATTTTTTTTAAGTACTATGAAAAATCAAAACATAATAACTTTTGGATGTAGACTTAATAGTTTTGACTCACAAGTTATAAGAGAAAAAGCAAGTTCTGAAAAATTAAATAATATTTTTTTTATAAATACTTGTGCAGTAACAAAAGAAGCTGAAAATCAAGCCAAAAAAAAAATTAGAAAAATAAAAAGAGAAAATCCAAAAGCAAAGATTATTGTAACTGGTTGTTCTGCACAAATTAATCCTAAAGATTATAAAAAAATGAATGAGGTTGATTTAATATTAGGTAATGAAGAAAAATTTAAATTCAAAAAATACTTAAATTTATTAAATAACAATTCACCTGAAATTGTGGTTAACGATATAATGTCTGTTAAAGAAACTGCAAACCACTTTATCAAAGGATTTGATAAAAAAGCAAGAGCATTTGTGCAAATACAAACTGGATGTGATCATAGGTGTACCTTTTGTATTATACCTTTTGGAAGAGGAAATAGCAGAAGTGTCCCTATAATAAAAATTTGTAACCAAATAAAAATATTACTTGAAAAAGGTTTTAAAGAAATAGTTTTGACAGGCGTAGACTTGACATCTTATGGAAATGATCTTTATGAAAAACCTAAATTAGGAAAATTAATTAAAAAAATATTAAAAAAAGTAAAAAATTTAGAAAGATTAAGATTATCATCTTTAGATGCAATAGAGATTGATAAAGATTTAATTGATATAATTAGTCATGAGGAAAGACTTATGCCTCATTTACATTTAAGTATGCAATCTGGGGATAATATTATCCTTAAACGTATGAAAAGAAGACACTCACGCGAAGATGTTATAAATTTGTGTAACAATTTAAAAAAGTTTAGAAATAATATTGTTTTTGGAGCAGATATCATTGCTGGTTTTCCAACAGAAACTAATGAAATGTTTTTAAATAGCAAAAAAATATTATCTGAATGTGATCTAACCTATCTTCATATTTTTCCATATTCAAATAGACCAAATACGCCAGCATCAAAGATGCCTCAAATCTCGAATGAAATTATTAAAGAAAGAGCAAGACTTTTAAGAACAGAGGGAGATAAAATACTGCAAAAATTTTTAAAAAAACAAGTTAACAAAAAACATAAGATTCTTTTTGAAAGTGAAACAGAAGGTCATTCTGAAAACTTTATCCCAATAAAAACTTTAACTAAAAATAAAACTGGTGAAATTGCTATGGTTGAAGGAAAAAAAGTTATTAATGGAAAACTAATTTCCCAGGTAATGTAATGGGTTGGTTAACTAGAATTAAAGATAGTCTTTTAACTAAGATAAGAAAAAAAATTCCTAAAAAAGACCTCCAATCTGTTGAAAAAGCAAGACAAGAAAAAAAAATTAAAAAAATAGAACCGGAGGTCCATAAAAAAGAACAAAAAAAAGAAGAATTAGCTGTAGAACCTATTAAAAAGAAAAGAGCTTTTTTTGGTTTATTTAAAAAAAAAGAAAAATTAAAAGAAGTACCAAAAATTGAAAAAGATCCAGAAAAAAAGAAAAGTTGGTTTCAAAAATTAAAAACTGGTTTATTTAAATCATCTGAAAAAATATCTCAAGGTGTAAAAAAAATATTTGTTAATAAAAAGCTAGATATTCAAACTTTAAATGATTTAGAAGAATTATTAATAATGGCTGACCTGGGGCCAACAGCCGCTGAAAAATTAACTGCTGAATTAGCAAACGAGAAATTTGATAAAGATATTAAACCTGAAGAAGTAAGAACTTTTTTGGCAAAGAAAATTGAAGAAACATTAGAAGAAGTAGCAATACCGCTAGTACTTGATAATATTCAAAAACCTATTGTGGTTCTTGTTGTTGGGGTAAACGGTACTGGAAAAACAACAACAATTGGTAAACTTGCACATCAATATTCAAGTGAAGGAAAAAAAATAATGATAGCAGCTTGTGATACTTTTCGTGCTGCAGCAGTAGAGCAATTACAAATTTGGGCTGAAAGATCAAGTGCAGAATTTGTAAAAGGTACTCAGGATTGTGATGCAGCTGGTCTTGCGTATGAAGCATTAGAAAAAGCTAAGTCTAAAAACATAGATATTCTATTTATAGATACTGCTGGAAGAGTCCAAAACAGAACTGAATTAATGGAAGAATTAGCAAAAATTATTAGAGTAATTAGGAAATTAGATCTTGAAAGCCCTCACCATTGTTTATTAACATTAGATGCTACAACTGGTCAAAATGCATTAAGTCAAGTTGAGATTTTTAAAGAAATGGCAGAAATTTCAGGACTAATTGTTACAAAATTAGATGGAAGTGCTAAAGGAGGCATACTGTTATCTTTAGCTGAGAAATTTAGATTGCCAGTTCATGCTATAGGAGTTGGGGAAAAAATTGAAGATCTACAATCTTTTGAAGCGAAAGAATTTGCTGAAAGTCTTATGGGTTTAGAAAAATAAAAAAAATGAAAGAAAAAAACTCATTAATAAAATCATTAATAGAAATTATTCCTCTAATATTATTTTTTATAACAAATGCAAAATACGGAATAATTTTTGCAACAAAAACATTCGTTATAACTACTTTAATTGTTCTAATTGTAAGTTATTTATATTTTAAAAAAGTTTCCACCCCCCTTTTGATAACTTCTTTTTTAGTTTTAATTTTCGGAGGACTTACTATTTTTTTTAAAGATCCAACTTTTATAAAATTAAAACCAACAATTGTATATTTTTTATTTTCAATTTTTCTTTTTTTAGGATTAGTATTGAAAAAAAATTTTTTACAAATTTATTTATCAAGTCTAATTAAATTAAATAATATTGGTTGGGATATATTAACTAAAAGATGGATATTTTTTTTCCTGGCAATGGCTTTGTTAAATGAAATTATTTGGAGAAATTTTTCGACAGATTTTTGGGTTTCTTTTAAAGTATTTGGTTTTTTACCCTTAACTATAATTTTTACAATACTACAGCAAAGCTTAATTAAAAAATATTCAATTAAATAATTTTTTTAGAAACGATAGCTATAAACAATTCCAAAAGTATCTAAGCCTTCATTTGTACCTTCACCCCAAAGATTTGCATTTGATATATGATCTAATCTTAATGAGATAGAATCTTTACCATAAAAATTCCAACCTATTTCTACAGCTTCACGAAATAAAACACTTGATCCTAATTCTTTTTTATCTGTTTGGACATTACTATCAGAATGAATTTTATCACCGTTGTGGTAAGCTAATCCCCAGCTAAAATTAAAAAACATTCTTTTTGGCAATTTATAGTCCCATGTAACTCCTGCATATGCTTGGCTAGTATCTCCTCCCATGTTAATTGTTGCGCCAATATGAGGTCTTGGTTTGCCTAACCAAAATAAATTATAATTTATTTCTCTAAAAAGAAATTCAAATGTTGAATCTATTCCTTCTTCTTTTTGTCTTCCAAAAATACCGGCATCATGAGCTACAACGCCAGTTTTTACTTCATTAATAAATGAAGAATTACCTTTTTGATCGAAAGCAAAAACATTATTTGCTACACTAAAAAACGAAAAGACTATAACAAAAATTTTCAATTTATTAATCATTGAATTTATTATAAAAAATTAATATTTAGTTACAAGAAAATACTCAATTAAAGACTTTTTAACAAAAAATTTAATTTTGACCCATCTTCCTTTATCATCATACCAAATATCATAATCTATTTTTTTTCCATTAAGTTTATCTTGTGTTCCTGTAACCTTGTATCTTTGTGCAAAAATTGTACCATTAGATGTTTTAATTTTTTCAAAATCCTTTTTTTTAACACTTATAAACCTTTTCTTTCCATGTTGGGTATCAAATAATACTTTTTTTTTTAACCAATTTTGATTCCAATAAGAAGTAAATAAACTATCACCATTTACTAAAAAAACTTTTTTCCTAGATTTAATTTCTATTTTTGATCCTTTTTTTTTTGCTGTAAATTTAAATTTTCTTTTATTTTTTTTTGTAGAAGTTTTTGCTTCAACAAAATGATTATCAATCCAAATTTCATTACCTTTGTGAAAATATTGTAAAACTGGTATTATTCCTACTAATTTAACAATCATTTGAATTTCTGTATTTACAACAATTTTATCTCCTATATTTTGGAATAAGAGTTTGTGAAAGCCTATTTTTTTATCATTTCGAAAAATTTCAAATTCATGAATTGGTTTGTAATTAAAGCAAAAAGCATTATTTGAAAAAAAGAAAAAAATAAGAAAAAGAAAAATTTTAATTGGATTTTTTATCACAAAACAAAATATAAATATTAAAGTCAATTATTATGAAATATAAACAAATTAACAAACAAAATATATGGGTTGAAAAACTTTCAAAAAAAAGTTTTGAAGATTCTCCATGTTTATTTTTAGACAGGGATGGAGTTCTAATTGATTGGAAAGATTATACAATGAAAGTTAAGGACCTTAAGTTAACTATAGGCTGTGATAAAATTATCAAAAAATGTAATAAAAAAAAAATACCAGTAGTATTAATTACCAACCAAGGAGGAATAGGTTTAGGATTACATACTTGGAATGATTTTGTAAAAGTTCAAAAAGCAATTATTAAAAAACTACTAAAAAAAGGAGCACAAATTGATGGTGTAATTGCATGCCCGCATCACCCACTAGCAAAAGGAAATTATAAACATAAAAATCATCCATGTAGGAAACCTAATGGCGGTATGTTTTTACTAGCAAAAAAATTATTTAAAATAAATTTACAAAAATCCTGGATGGTTGGTGACAAAATAAATGATTTAATTGCTGCAAATTCTAAAAATTTAAAAAAAGGTTTTCTTGTCCTTACAGGATATGGAAAGGAAGAAGAAAAAAAAATAAATTTATTGCCTAAAAACTTTTTTACAGTAAAAATACTTTCTTCTCTTAAAGATTTAGAAATTACTTTTTAAAGAATTATATATTCTATTTTTTTTGGTAATTTTTTATTTTTCCAAATTGCTTTTAAATCAAAAATTTTACCGTTTTTATTTAACTTTTTATTAAAAAAGGAATAATTTAATTTTTTATAATTATCATGAGCTACTGCTAAAATAATTGTGTCATACTTTTCTTTTTTAGAAAGCATTGTAAGCTTTAAATTCATTTTTTTTACCTCTTTTTGATACGCATATGGATCATTTACACAAACTTTATGTCCTTTTTTTTTTAATGATCTTATTAAATCTATAATTTTTGTATTCCTTAAATCAGTTACATTTTCTTTAAAAGTTAAACCTAAGACTAAAATTTTATTTTTTTTACTAATACAATTGTTTATATATTGAGCTAAAAATATTGGAAAATCATTATTAACTTTTCTCCCAGAAAGAATTAAATTTGATTCTGTTTTTTTCTTTTTTGCTAAATATGCTAAGTAATAAGGATCAACACCAATACAATGACCACCTACAAAACCAGGTTGGAAATTTAAAAAATTCCATTTTGTTCCTGCTGTTTTCAAAACATCAAAAACATTTATATCAATTTTTTTAAAAAGTTTTGTAATTTCATTTATAAAAGCAACATTTATATCTCTTTGAGTATTTTCAATAACTTTTGCAGCTTCCGCAGTTTTAATATTTTTAGCTACAAAAATTCTATCTGAATTTACTTTTCCATAAATTTTTTTTAAAATTAATTTTGTTTTATTGCAATCACCTGAGACAACTTTTGTTATTTTATCAACTGAATGGGCTTTATCTCCTGGATTCATTCTTTCAGGAGAATAGCCTAAATTAAAATCTTTTCCGGGAATTAAATTTGAATATTTTTTTATTTGTGGTCCACAAATTTCTTCTGTAACACCAGGATAAACTGTACTTTCAAAAACGACCGTGGATCCTTTTGATATAATTTTTCCAATTTCCTTACACACTAATAAAAGAGATTTAAGATCTGGTTGGTTAGATTTAGTTACTGGGGTTGGAACAGTTACAATAAAAATATTTGAATTTTTCAAATCTTTTATATTCGAAGAATATTTTAATTTTGATTTTTTTAATTGTTCAGAACTAATTTCATTATTTTTATCTAAAAAATTTTTTAATTCTTTTATTCTTTGTTTATTTTTATCAAATCCTATAACATTAAAATAATTTGATAATTTTATAGCTAAAGGAAGACCAACATAACCCAAACCAAAAATAGAAATATTTAAATTGCTTCTCATTATTTAATATTTAGAAATGTTAATATAGTAATTTATGTTGTAAAACATAACGATTATTTGTTAAGTATGAATAAAAATAAATGACTAAAATCTTACTTTTTATATATAAAATTTTATCAGTAATTTTTTTACCTATAATAATTATTATTATTTTTTTTAGAATTTTTCAAAAAAAAGAAATTAATAATAGAATAAAAGAAAGATTTGCATTTTCATCTGTAAAAAAACCAAAAGGAAATTTAATCTGGATTAACGCATCAAGCATAGGAGAATATTTTGCAACAATTTCCTTAATAAAAAAAATCAGAAAAATTAAAACCAAAACTAAAATATTAATTACAACTAATACTAAAACATCTGCTTTACTTGCAGAAAAAATCACTGATAAAAATATTATTCACCAATTTACTCCTCAAGATAATCCTTTAATTATTAAAAAATTTCTTAATTACTGGAAACCTACACTCGTATTTTGGATGGAATCTGAATTTTGGCCAATAATTTTAGATGAGACAAAAAAATACGGTATAGAAATAATATTATTGAATGGAAGAATGTCTGAAAAATCTTTTAAAAACTGGAATTACTTTAAATTTTTTTTTAAAGAAATAATCTCAAATTTTTCCTTAATTTTAACAATGTCAAAATTTGATCAAAAAAATTTTAAAAAACTTGGAGCTAAAAATGTAAATTTTATTGGTAATCTAAAATTTTGTAATGAATTAATTTTTTTTAATAAGAAAATAGAAGAAAAAATTCAAAAAATTATTAAAAATAGGCATGTCTGGCTTGCTGCCTCGACACATAGGAAGGAAGAAAAACTTATTGCACAAATTCATTTAAAATTAAAAAAAATAAAAAAATTTAAAAATTTATTAACTGTAATAGTTCCAAGAAATATAAAAAGAGATAAAGAAATAAAAAATGAAATAAAAAAATATACTTCTTCAGTTGATTTTTTTAAATCTACAAAAAATTTAACAAAAAAAGAAATAATAATTGATAACTCAATTGGACATTTAGAATTCTGGTATAAAAAAATAAAAACTGTATTTCTTGGAAAGTCATTTCCTCCAATTGGAGGTCAAAATCCTATTGAGCCAGCAAAATATGGGTGCTCGATAGTTTCAGGAGAAATGTCAAATTTTAAAGAAATACAAAGAGAAATGGTAAAGTGTAATAGTTTATTTATTGCAAAAAATTTTATTGAATTTTATTCATTTATTGAAGACAGTTTAAATAAAAAAAAATATGCAAAAAAAATGCAAATCAATGCAAAAAATTATGTTAAATCTAAATCTAAAATTTTAGATAAAACGATTTTAAAAATAAAAAAATATATACTTTAATTGTTTCCAACAGAATAATATTGAAATCCATTTTTTGTAATTTGTTTCGAATAAATATTTCTTAAATCTAAAATTACAGGTTTTTTCATTATTTTTTTGACTTTTAAAAGATCTAAATTTTTAAATTGATTCCACTCAGTTACAATAACTAAAAGATTTGAATTTTTAGCAACTTCATACTCATCACTACAAAATTCTATAGACCTAGGTAATTCTTTTTTAGCATTTTCCATACCTTTAGGATCATAAATTTTTATTTTAGCTTTAGTTTTAGATAAATCTTTAGCTAATTTTATTCCTGGACTTTGTCTTACATCATCTGTATTAGGTTTGAAACTAATACCTAAAAGTCCAATTTGAATATTATTAAATTTATTTTTTGTAATTTTTTTAACTCTTTGAAATAAATATTTAATTCTCAATTCGTTTGCTCTATCAACAGCTTTAATAATTTTTAGATCAGTAGAATTTTTATTGCCTTGATAAATTAAAGATTTAACATCTTTTGGAAAACATGATCCTCCATAACCAGGACCTGGATGCAAAAACTTTGATCCTATTCTTCCATCTAAGCCCATTGCTTTAGCAACCGTTTCAATTTCTGCTCCAATATTTTCACATAAATCAGCAATTTCATTCACAAAAGTAATTTTTGTAGCAAGAAAAGAATTATTTGCATATTTTATTATTTCAGCAGTTTCATTGCTTGTAACTACATACGGTCTATTAAGAGGTTTGTAAATTTTTTTTAATATTTTTTCAGCTTTAGTTGTTCTACAACCAATTATAATTTTATCTGGTTTAGTAAAATCTTCTAGAGCTGAGCCTTCTCTCAAAAATTCAGGGTTTGAAACTACGTCAAATGTTTTAGTAGAACTAACTCTTTTTAATATTTTCTCAATGCGTCTAGATGTTCCTACAGGAACTGTTGATTTAGAAACTATAACAGTATATCCTTTAATTTTTTTTGATATTTCTTTTGTAACTTGATCAACAAAATTTAAATTACTTTCGCCATTTTTTTTTGGTGGTGTTCCAACACAAATAAAAATTACATCGGATTGTGAAATATTACTTGAGTATTCATTTGTAAAATTTAATCTATTGCTTTTCAAATTTTTTCTGAAAAGATCTTCAAGGCCAGGTTCGTAAAATGGTATTCTTCCAAATTTTAGTTCTCTTAATTTATTTAAATCTTTTTCTATGCATGTTACACTAAATCCAAAATCAGCTAAACAAACAGATTGTACAAGACCGACATATCCTGCTCCTATAATAGTTATCTTCATTATTATTTAATTAAGTGGGATTGAATATGTAAAAAGAAAGGTTTCTGTACCAGGATTGTTTTCATCAAGACTTGCATTTGATAAATGATGGACTTCTGCGGCAATTCTTCCACCATCGCTTCTTCTATAAGCTATGTCTAACCCAGATCTAAATTCAACTACATGGCCAAGCTCCTTACCATCTCCTCTTTCATACAATCCTGGGGCAAAGCTAGGGGTTACTACAATACTATTAGTTAAATAAAGATCCATTCTAATCCCAGCATAGATATGAAATCCATGATCAGTATTAACTAATCCTCCAATCATTGGTTTAAAAGGCCCGTATCTTGTTCCGTGTCTGTACTCAATATTAAATAGTCCAGCTGTCTGTTCATCATTCCAATCCCAAAGACCAGCTCCAAATGTTAGAAGATTTTTATCATTTCTTTCACCTGCCAAACTTAATCCACTTAAGAAAAAAAAGGACAGATAAAATATTAAACTTATTTTTTTTAACATGATTTTCTCAAGCAGCATTTTGTAAAATATTCTCAAGTTCCTTACTCGCTGCCTCTTTATCCAATTGCTTCATAGCAGCTAATTCCCGTGCCAATCTATCCAAAGCAGATGCATAAATTTGTTTTTCACTAAAAGAAGCTTCATCAAAAGAATCTTTTTTATATAATTCTTTTAAAACTTCTGCTATTGAAACTAAATTTCCAGATAAAATTTTTGCTTCATATTCTTGTGCTCTTCTACTCCACATAGTTTTCTTCTTCTTTTTTGATTTAGCTTTAAGAACTGCCATTGCATCTTTTAACCTATTAGCAGTACTAAGTTTTCGTAACCCAAGATCTTTAATTTTTTCAACAGGTATTCTTAAAATTACTCTTTCGTTAATTGATATAATAAGAACTTGTATGCGTTTGCCATTTATAATTTCTTTTTTTATCGCTAAAATTTTTCCTGGCCCATATGAGGGATATACTACATGATCACCTTTGTTAAATTTTGCATTAGAAGTTTTTTTACTTTTTACCATTTAATCTCCTGAGCCTCCTTTTTCACTAAATAATTCTTTCTTATTTTTTTCTTTAGCCCATTTATCTTGTTCTTCTTTAGGAAAGCTTTGTTTTTTTTTAGTAATATTCGGCCATGTTTCAGAAAATTTTTTATTAGCTTCAATCCAATCAGTTGCTTCAGAATCTGTATCTGGGGTTATTGCTTCTACAGGACATTCAGGCTCACAAACTCCGCAATCAATACATTCATCAGGATGAATAGTTAGCATATTTTCACCTTCATAAAAGCAATCTACAGGACATACTTCTACGCAGTCCGTATATTTACATTTAATGCATTTTTGATTAACAACGTAAGGCATAAGGTAAAATATTTATTATATCATAAATTATCGTAATTTTGGATATTTTCTTCGTTACAAACCTGTTTTAAAACATAAGGTAAAATGCCACCATTAATTAAATATTCAAGTTCTTTTTTACTATCAATTCTTATTTTGAGTTTAATGACTTTTTTTTGTTTATTTTTATATGTAATAAAGCATCTAATTACTTTATTAGGTTTCAAATCATTTTCTAAATCAATAAAGTCAAAAGTTTCTTCAGCAGTAATTTTAAGATTTTTTGCATTATCTTTTCCTGTAAATTGTAAAGGTAAAATACCCATACCAATAAGATTTGTTCTATGAATTCTCTCAACTGTTTCAAATAGTACGGCTTTTATACCTAATAAACTAACTCCTTTAGCAGCCCAATCTCTTGATGAGCCTGTCCCATATTCTTTTCCTGCAATAATTATTGAAGGAACTTTCATTTTTTTATGTCTTTTTGACAATTCATAAACAGAAGGTATTTCCATATTTGAAAAAACACCTCTCGTCATAATTTCATGATTACCCCTCCTTGCCCCATACGTATTAAAATCAAAAGTTTTAACTTTATTTTTTTTTAAATATTTTGAAGTAAGTGAATCTAATTTTATTCTCCCTGCCGGAGATATATGATCTGTTGTAATAGAATCGCCCAATAAAGCTACAATTCTAGCATTTAAAATATTACCTATTTTTTTTCGATTATTTATTTTTTCAAAAAAAGGTGGTTTTTTTATATAAGTACTTTTTTCTGACCATTTATATAAACCAGACTTATCAAATTTACTTTCTTTATTCCAGTCCTTTTCCCCTTTAAAAATTGCAGAGTATCTTTTTTTAAAAATTGTTGGAGATAAAATTTTATTTAATATTAAATTAATTTCTTGTTGTTTTGGCCAAATGTCTTTTAAAAATATTTTTTTATTTTTTTTATTTATTCCTAATGGTTCTTTATAAAAGTTTACATTAATATTCCCAAAAATTGCAAAAGCTATCACTAAAGGTGGGGATGCTAAATAATTTGCTTTAACTAAAGAATTAATTCTACCTTCAAAATTTCTATTACCAGACAAAATTGAACAAACAGTAAGATTTTTTTTTATAATTTCTTTTTCAATTTTATCTTTTAAAGGTCCTGAGTTACCAATACACGTAGTACAACCATATCCAACTAAATTAAAACCTAAGTTATCTAAATATTTTTGTAAATTTGCTTTTTTTAAATAATCTGTAACTACTTTACTTCCAGGTGCTAATGAAGTTTTAACCCAAGGTTTAACCTTTAAACCTAATTGAAAAGCTTTTTTTGCTAGTAATGCTGCGGCAACCATCAAAGTTGGGTTGGATGTATTAGTACAACTAGTTATTGCAGCAATTGCAATACTTCCATTTTCAAGTTGTGTGTTTGTTTTTTTTTCTAAATTATAATTTTTTTTAAAGTTTTTTGATACTTCTGATAGTTTTACTAAATCTTGTGGTCTTTTTGGTCCAGCAAGCGATGGTTCAATTTTATCTAATTCAAAATCTATTTTTTTATTAAATTTTATTTTTTCATTAATTTTTTCATTAAATAAATTTTGTAATTTTAAATATTTTTTTACTAAATTAATATGTTTGCTACTTCTTGCTGTTAATTTTAAATAATTAATTGTTATATTATCGACTGGAAAAAAACCGCAAGTTGCTCCGTATTCTGGAGCCATATTTGATATAGTGGCTCTATCAGGTAAAGACAGTGCTTTAATGCCTTCTCCACAAAACTCAACAAACTTTCCAACTACATTTTTTTTTCTTAAAAGATTGGTTAAACTAAGTACTAAATCTGTAGCAGTTACACCTTCTTTTAATTTTTTCTTTAAATTAACGCCAATTACATCAGGAACATTTATTGATATTGGTTGGTTTAACATGACAGCTTCAGCTTCAATTCCGCCAACTCCCCATCCAAGAACACCCAATGAATTAATCATAGTAGTATGACTATCTGTTCCAACCAAAGTATCAGGATAAATTAAGACACCCTTATTAATTTTTTTTTTACTTACAACTTGAGCTAAGTATTCCAAGTTAACTTGATGACATATGCCATTTCCTGGCGGAACAACTTTAAAATTTTTAAATGATGATTGGCACCATTTTAAAAAATTATATCTTTCTGAATTTTCTTTGAGTTCCCTTTTTACATTCATCTTAAAAGCATTATTATTCCCATAAAAATTAACATTTATTGAATGATCTATGACAAGATCAACAGGAATAAATGGATTAATTTTTTTTACGTTTTGTCCTATTTTAAAAACTTTATCTCTCATAGCTGCTAAATCTGCTATAGCGGGAATACCTGTAAAATCTTGCATTAATATTCTGCTAGGTTTAAAAAAAATTTCAGAAGAATTAGAATTTTTAATTAAATTTTGAATTTGATTAAAACTATCAACATTTTCATTTTGATTACGTAATAAATTTTCTAAAAGAATTCTAATAGAGAATGGAAGGCTTTGAATTTTAAAATTAGTTTTTTTTCCAAACTCTTTTAGGCTGTAATAATAGTAATTTTTGTTATTTAATATAAAATTTTTTTTAATATTTAAATTCATAGAATTTCTTTATTGATTACAATATAAAACTTAATTAAATAAAATTAATGTCTTTTTTTGAAATAAAAAAAATTTCCTGTATCAGAAGCAATAAATTATTATTTAAAAACCTTAATTTCAAGCTTAATAACAAAGAACTTCTTATTATTAAAGGTGCTAATGGTTCAGGTAAAACAACTTTATTAAAAATCTTAAGCGGGTTATTAAAACCCATATCTGGTTCAATAATTGTTAACAAAAAAGATATGAATCTTTTAAAAGATGAATATTTCAAATATTTCGAATATATTGGCCATGAAAATGCAATAAAAAGTGCTTTAACGGTTAGAGAAAATTTAAATTTTTATCTTAAGATTAAAAAGGATTTAACAAAAAAAAACTTTGAAAAAGCTATAAGAATTTTTAATTTAAAAAATCTTTTAGATGTTAAAATTGAAAACTTATCATCAGGGGAAAAAAGGAGAGTTTCTCTTTCAAGATTAATATTATCAAAGAGTAAAATATGGTTTTTAGATGAACCAACTAATGGTCTAGATAAAATAAATACTCTAAACTTTTTTAAAATTTTAAAACAACATTTACAGCTTAATGGTTTAGCAATAATTGCAAGTCATGATGAAATAAAAATAAAAAGTAAAAATATTAATTTATCAGTTAACTAATTTTAAATATGTCAAATTTTTTTAATTTAATAATTACGGATATCAAAATTTCATTAAGAAAAAAAAACGAAAGTATAATTTCCATACTGTTTTTTTTATTTTCAATATTAATTTTGCCTCTTATTTTTCAAGGCGATCAAGATATTCTTAAAAGATTTTTAATTGGAATTATTTGGTTTTTAACATTGTTAACAATAATTTTCTCAGTAGAAAAACTTTTTGAAAATGATTATGAAGACGGTATATTAGATCAAATATATATATCAGGCATACCACTTGAAACAATTTTTTTAGCCAAATCATTATCCATATGGATTATTACATGTCTTCCAATTATTATTTTATCTCCCTTACTACTTTTACTTTTTAATATCCAAACTGAAAAATTAGCAAACATTTTTATATCTCTTCTAATTGGAACACCAATTTTATGTATGATAGGAGCAGTTACATCAGCTTTAGTACTTGGTTTTAATAAAGGAAGTTCAATTATATCTTTAATAACTCTACCACTTTATATTCCAGTTTTAATTTTTGGAATAGAAGCATCAAATTCTGAAATTATTTTTAATCAAATTGGTCAAGAATTTAAAATATTAATTGGGTATTTACTAATTGTTGTTGCTGTATCACCATGGATAGGAGGATTAGCTCTTAGGCTAAAATATAGATAATGAAAACAGCAGTAATTCATTCTTATAATGGTATGGGAGACCTTATTTGGCATTTACCATATATTCACGCAGTAGCAAGACAAGCTAAAGAAAAAAAAGTTATCTTATTTTCAAAAAAAACAACTAATGCACATGAATTATTGAGTGCTGATCCTTATATTGAAAAAATAATTAATTTAGACGATACCAGGGGTATTTTTACAAATTTATTTAGTTTTTTTAAAATTTCAAAATCTTTAAAAGAAAATAATATTGAAAAAATATGGATATTTCATGAAAGTATAAAGTATGCATTAGCTAGTTTATCAGCTGGGATCAAAGAAAGATTGGGATATGAATATGGATTGCAAAAATTTTTTTTATCAAAAAAGAATATTATGCCTAAAAGTTCTGAAATTGAAAGACCATTTGAAAAAGCAAGAATTTTTTTAAACTCACATAAAATAAAAAAAAATAAAATAAAATCAAATTTTTTTATTGAAAAAAAATCATTATTAAAAATAAAAAAAAAATATAAAAAAACACCAAAGCCATGGATTATTATTTCATCAACAAATAAAGCAGATTTTAAAAAATGGCCCAGCGAAAGATTTTCGAAATTAATAAATTTAATATTAGAATCTTTCAAAGGAACAATTTTTATAATTGGCGCGCCTGAAGAAAAAAAATTTATAAATGAGATTGCTTATAGTTTAAAAAAATCAAAAAAAATTATTACTTCCTGCGTACCTTTGCATGAAAATGCAGCTATTATTTATAACAGCTCACTTTTCGTTGGTTTAGATTCAGGTGCATATAATTTATCAGCGTTAATGGGTACCACTTCATATGCAATAATGGGCGCTTCACCACCTTTGAAACATCTTCCAACTTATAAAGCTGTAATACCACCTAGTGGCGAAGTTAAAAATATTGTTGGAGCAGATAAAATTCCTGAAGAAAAAGGTATGAAAAGTATAAGTGCAGAATATGCTTTTGATTGTATAAAAAAAGAAACTAGTTTATTTAAGTAAAATCTTATTTTTTTTATTATGACTAATTTTAAAATATTTAAATATGCAAATCCTGCAAAATTTTTATATCTTTGTGAAAAAACTTTTATTTATTTAGTATTACTAACAATTATTTTTTTGTCCTTCGGTTTATATCAAGGTTTTTTTAATTCACCAGAAGACTACCAACAAGGAAATTTAGTAAGAATAATGTATGTACATGTTCCTTCAGCGTGGATGGCTTTAATGATTTATTCATCAATAGCAGTAGCAAGCTGTATGTATTTAATTAATAAGCATTTGCTAGCAAATATTTTTTGTAAATCAGCGTCGCTAATAGGGGCAAGTTTTACCTTAATTGCTATTGTAACCGGCTCAATTTGGGGCAAGCCTACTTGGGGTACATGGTGGGTTTGGGACGCAAGAATTACATCAATGCTAGTTTTATTTTTTTTATATCTTGGACATATGACTATTTTTAACTTTTCTGAAAATACAACAAAATCAGGGCAGGCTGCAGCTCTTTTAGCTATATTGGGTTTTGTAAATATACCAATTATAAAATTTTCAGTAGATTGGTGGAATACATTACATCAACCAGCAAGTGTAATAAAGTTATCAGGACCGACTATACATTCTTCAATGTTAACTCCTTTATTAGTTACTGCTTTAGGTTTCTTTTTTTATTTTTTAGTAGTTTTGATAATTAGAATGCGCTCTGAAATAACAAATGAGAAAATTAATAATTTAAGTTTTACAGACTGATGGATAATTTATTTTATATAATTTCAGCTAGTTCCTTTGCATTATTAGTAATGGTTTTATTAATTATTATTTCTTTTACAACTTTAAAAAAAAGAGAAAAAATTTTTAATAAAATTTCTAAAAATAGAAAAAATGATTAAGGAATATAATGACTCCAAAAAAAAAACGTTTTTATATAATATTTTCAGCTTTTAGTTTTTTTTGTTTTATTGTAGGTACGTTTTTAATTATATTACAAGATAACATTTTATTTTTTTATACACCTTCTGAAATTTTACAAAAAAATTTAAAACAAAATGAAAAAGTAAGGCTTGGAGGTTTAGTGGAAGAAAATAGTGTCGTGAGAAATAATATTAAAATTAATTTTACTATTACAGATTTAAAAAAAAATATAGAAGTAAGTTATGAAGGAATTTTGCCAGACTTATTTAGAGAAGGACAAGGTGTGATTGTTAACGGGTACTTGAAAAATAACATATTTGAAGCAAGCGAAGTGCTGGCCAAACATGATGAAAATTATATGCCGCCTGAAATAAAAAAAAAACTAGAATTAAAATAAATTCACATGGTAGCAATAATTGGAAATATATCTTTGATTTTTGCAATCCTGCTAAGTTTTTATCAATTTCTAAATATCAGAAATATTAATAAAATCAGAGTCCTTAATCCAGATAGAAATATATCTCTTCAATTTTTTTTTATTTTAACTGCTTTTTTTTCTCTGATGTTTGCTTATGTTGTTTCTGATTTTTCTATATTAAATGTTTATCAAAATTCACACACTGCAAAACCTCTTTTATATAAAATTACAGGAGTTTGGGGAAATCATGAAGGATCTATGTTGCTTTGGGTATTGGTTTTGGTTTTTTTTGGTTTTTTAATTTCAAGATATGATAAAAGATTAGATCTTCCATACAAAACTTTAACATTGTCGTTTCAATCTTTAATAACCTTTATTTTTTTATTATTTATTTTACTAAGTTCTAATCCTTTTGTTGTAATTTCACCAACCCCTGTAAATGGACAAGATTTAAATCCTTTATTACAAGATCCTGGTTTAGCATTCCACCCGCCAAATTTATATATTGGTTATGTCGGACTTTCAATTGTTTTTTCTTTTACTATTGCAAGATTTTATAAAGGAAGTTTTGATGCTTCATGGGCAAAACTAATTAAACCCTGGGTATTATTATCTTGGTCATTTTTAACATTAGGAATTTCTTTAGGAAGTTGGTGGGCTTATTACGAATTAGGATGGGGAGGATTTTGGTTTTGGGATCCTGTAGAAAACGCATCCTTAATGCCTTGGCTTTGTGCTACTGCTTTACTGCATTCAACTTTAGTCTTAGAAAAAAGAAATACTTTAAAAAAATGGACAATTTTGCTCGCATTTTTAAGTTTTAGTTTCAGTCTAATAGGAACATTTTTAGTTAGATCAGGAATTATTACATCAGTTCATGCTTTTGCTAGTGACCCAACAAGAGGAGTTTTTATATTAATGATATGTGCTTTTTTTATTTTTAGTTCTTTTATTTTGCTAGCAAAAAAATCTGGGTCTATTAAAGAAGAAAAATTAATTTCACCAATTTCTAAAGAGGGAACCATAATATTTAACAATTTATTAATGGTTGCAATGCTTTTAACAATTTTTATAGGAACAATTTATCCAATATTTTTAGAAATGTTTACAGGTGATCAAATCTCTGTTGGGCCTCCTTATTTTAACCTAACTTCAACATTAATCATGGGACCAGCAATACTTATAATGTCTTTTGCTCCGATGATCAATTGGAAAAAGGATGATCTTGTTGGATTATTATCAAGATTAAAAACTATTCTTTTTTTAAGCTTATTAGTAACTTTCATTTTTTTTTATATTAATTTTCAGGGACCAATTATCGCTTTAGTTGGAATTTTCTTAGCAGCATGGCTTTTTTTTGGAACCTTATTTAATTTTTTTGAAAAAACAAAATATTTAAAAAAATTAAAAAATTTAAATAAAACATTTTTAGGCATGATTGTTGCTCATCTCGGAGTTGCTATCTTTATTGCTGGAGTAACGGGTTCTACATTATGGAAAGTTGAAAAAATTAAAACATTAAAAGTTGGTGAGAAAGTTTTATTAAATAATTATTCTCTAAATTTTGATAAAATAAAAAAAATAAGAGGAAAAAATTATATAGGTCATGAGGCAGAATTTAATCTTTATAAAAAAAATAAATTTATAAAAACATTAAAACCTCAAAAAAGATTTTATCCTGTGCAGGAATTTCCTACAACAGAGGCAGCTATTTATTCAAGAGGCCTATCAGATATTTATATAGCTATGAGTGAGCCTATCGATAATTCATGGATTTTTAGATTTCATTACAGTCCTTTAACACCTTGGATTTGGATAGGCTCTATAATGGCGTTTATAGGTGGAATTTTAAGTTTTTCACATAGAATATTTAAGAGAATATGAAATATACTGGCTTAATAATTATTACAGCTTTTATTTTTATTTGTCTTTTTTTTGGATTAAATAAAGAAGATCAGACTTTAAAGTCAGTTTTTTTAAATAAACCAATTCCTGAAATTAATTTAAATAGTTTAAAAAACAATAAATTAGATCAGAGTGATTTTAAAAATGAAATACTTCTTGTAAATTTTTTTGCAAGTTGGTGTTTGCCATGCATTGTTGAACATGATTTTTTATTTGAATTAAAAAAACAAAAACCAATCAAAATTTATGGCATTAATTATAAAGATAACATCAAAAATTTAGAAATATGGTTAGAAAAATTAGGTAATCCTTATTCTAAAATTGGGATCGATAAAACAGGAATTACTGGCATCAATTGGGGAGTAAATGGAATACCTGAAAGCTTTTTAATAGATCAAAATGGAATTATAAAGCATAAAATAAACGGTGTAATAAATGAAAAACAAATAAAAATTCTTTTAAAAAAAATAGAGTCCCTTGAAAAATGAAAAAACTTTTTATTTTAATTGTTCTAACTTTATTTTCTCAAAATGTATTTGCTGATGAAAATTTAGATAAAAAAGCAAGAGAAATTAACAAAAAAATTCGATGTGTTGTTTGCCAAAGCCAAAGCATTGATGACTCTGATTCAATATTAGCAAGAGATTTAAGAGTGTTAATTAAAGAAAAATTAAATGAAGGTAAAAATGAAAAAGAAATAACGGATTATTTGGTAGAAAGATATGGCGAATTTATTTTACTTAAACCTCGTTTTAATTCCAAAACTTATTTTCTTTGGTTGGCTCCTTTAATAATATTGTTATTTGGACTCTTTTTGATAAAAGGTATTTTTAAAAAAAATTAATTTATAAAGGAAAAGGCATAATTTCTGATAAAAGATAATTGATTTTTCTAGTTTTTTCTCCAAAAAAAAAATTTTTTTTAGATATTTTTATAACTGGCCAAATTCCAAAAATTGAATTGCACACAAATACTTCTTCAAATTTTAAAAGTTCTTTTAATGTTATTTCTTTTATTACGTATTTTTCTTTATTTTTTTTTAATAATTTTAAAATTACTCCGCGCATTATGCCCTCAACACCTCCAAATTTAATATTAGGAGTATAAAAAATATTTTTTTTTACTCCAAAAATATTACTCATTGTTCCTTCAATTACATTACCATTCAAATCCAGCATGATAGATTCGGAAATAGATTTATTTTGCCATTCTGATCTGGCAATAATTTGCTCTAACCTATTAAGATGTTTAATTTGAGATAAAAAAGGCTGGGTAGAAATTCTTGTTTTACAAACATCCATCCTTATTCCTTTTGTAAAATTTGTCTCAGGATAATTTGGCCAATCATAAATTCCTAAAATTCTGGTTGGCTTTGAATTTCTTGGTGGATTATATCCTCTTCCACCTATACCTCTTGAAATAATTATTTTTAAAACAATTTTTTTTTTTTTTGTTTTTTTTATAAACTTGTTAATTTCTTTTCTTAAAAATAATTCTGATGGACATTTAATTTTTAAAATTTTACAACCTTTATTTAATCTTTGATAATGTTCTTTCCAAAATGCTAGAGATCTGTCCTTTGCTGCTATAGTTTCAAACACGCCATCACCATACTGAACTGCTCTGTCTTCAATACTTATTTTATTTGTTAGTTTTCCATTTATTTGAAACATTTAAATATAGTTATATCAAAGCATTTATCATGCCCTTTGCTTTTGCTCTTGCTTCTTCCAATTCTCTCTTTGGTATTGAGTCAGCAACAATTCCTCCTCCCGCTCTTATTGAAACATTGTTTTTATCTTTGACTATAGTTCTTATTAAAATATTTAAATCCATGCTACCATCGTTATTTATATAGCCTATAGATCCTGTATATGGGCCTCTACCAGTTTTTTCAATTTCACTTAATATTTCCATACATCTAACTTTAGGGCACCCGGTTATTGTCCCTCCAGGAAATACTGCTTTTATTATTTCCCCTGGAGTTATGTTTTCTCTAATTTTTCCTGTAACATTAGAAACTATATGATGAACGTGAGCATAAGACTCTACGATCATTAGTTCATTTACTTTAACTGAACCTTTAATTGTTATTTTTGATAAATCATTTCTTTCTAAATCAACAAGCATGATATGTTCTGCTCTTTCTTTTTTATTATTCAAAAGATCTTGTGACAAAGCTACGTCGTATATTCCGCTTCCACCTCTGCTTCTAGTTCCTGCAATTGGTCTTGTTTCTATATGATCATTTTTTACCCTTATTAGTCTTTCCGGGGACGAGCTAATAATTGCTTTATTTTTATAAATTACTAACCCTGAAAATGGTGATGGATTTGTTTCTTTTAATTTGGAAAATATATCCCAAGCCGTATATTTGTTGTTTATTTTACCGTGCCATTCTCTTGATAAATTTACCTGAAATACATCTCCTTCTTTAATATATTTTAAAATTTTATTTATATTTTTTATATGGTCGTTTGGCAATTCTTCTATTAAAGAATTAACCAAAATTTTATTTTTTATCTTTTTTTCTTTTAATAAAAATTTTTTTTTCTCCAATAAAATTTTTATATCCGTTTCAATTTTTTTTATTAAATTCTTATACTTTTCCTCACAAACTATAAAAGTTTCATTGTTAAAATTATCTTTAATTATTGCTACTGGAATTCTACTAGCAAATGCAATTGGAAAATTATAACGATGCTTATGACTAACTATTTTATTTTCAATTTGTGATACTAATTCATAGCCCAGATAAACAAACCATCCGCCTGTAAAAGGAAAATTATTATCATTTTTTTTTAATTTTTTTTTATCTTTTTTCCATTCTTTGTCTAATTTTTTTAAAAAATTCTTTTTTTTTATATCTTCAAAATTTAAAATTATTTGCTTTTGGGGAAATGAAAACAAAATATCGTAGCGACACAAAATATTTCCTTTCGCCGAACTTTGAAGCAAATAAGGATATCTTTCTGGATTTAAGCGAAGAATACTTAAAATATCTCCAAAGAAATTAATTTTTTTTACAACTATATTTTGATTTTGAAAATTACTGTATTTCAATGATGAAATTTAAAAACGATATCCGTATCTGATACCAAATTCATCCATTCCATGATTTTTATCGCTAAGCATACTTCCATGAGATACATGGCTAAACATTAGAGAAATTGTATCATTCCCATAAAAATTCCAACCAATTTCAACTGCCCCTCTATGCAACCATTTAGAACCAAATTGAATTTTTTTATCGGGATCACTAGCTGCACAAAATTTCTTGTAATTAGGACATTGATCTCCTCCTGGCACAGCTCCTGTTGGAAGTTTTTTTATACCATTTGTATATGCGATTCCTGTAGTGCCCGACCAAAACCAATTTTTTGATATTTGACCTTGCCAAGTTATTCCACCATAGTAAAGGCTACTTCCTCCAGTTGAAGTTTGAGTGAGTCCTAAAATAGGCTTTGGTGACCAAATTTTCTTTAAAAAATTTGGTGAATTAAACATTAATTCAAAGTTATAATCAGGGCCAAATCCTTCTCTGTTTTTACCAAACCATCCTCTATCATGAGCTAAAACTCCCTGTTTTACTTCATATAAACCCATAAAATTTTTAGCAGTTTTATCATCAAATGCTTTTGATTGATTGAAAAAACCAACCATTAAAAAAAGGATTAAATATATAAATAATTTTCTCATGTTTTTTTTTATAAGTTAAACTATTTTGATCAAAAATACAAAATATAGCTTGTTGTATTTTTGCAACATAAATGAATTTTCTTTATATAATAACTTGTAGAACGACAATTATTTCATAAAATCTACTTAATACATTTTATTAACTGATAAGGGATAAAAATGAAAAAAATATTAAAATATTCAACAATCATTGGTGCGGCTGCGCTCATAAGTGCAAGTGCTGTAACAAGTGCTACGGCTGATACTGGTGGTTATGTGAGAGTGAAAGGATTTGATAGTCACTTTCATTCTTTAGGATTTAATCAACTTGGATGTAGAAAATCAGCTGCTGTAGGTGGAACCGAAGGTTCAGCATCTGGATCAGACTGTAAGTTTGCAAGTGAGCAAGCTGATCTACATGGTTCAAATGGTACAGATCAACACGACTCATTGATTAGAAGAAATGAATTAAGATGGGCAAAAGACGATGGTGAAGGTCTTGTAGTTGGAGCTGATTTTGGTTTTTTCAGATTAGAAATGGAAGGAACATATCAGGACGGCAAAGCAACCCAATGGAGAGGCTATACTGCAAATGGTGGTACTGTTTATCAAGCCAGACTTTTTGGTAATATTGTAGTTGAACCATTTGATCTTTTAGAACTATTAGGAGAATTTGGTGGTGTTGAACCTCTAGTTAAATACAATCCTGCACACTATGGAATTAGTCCATATGCTATGTACGGATATGGTGTTATGGGTGGATTATTAACTAATCTAAACTATACAAGAGGCGGAAATAATAATAGTAACACTAGTGATCCTGTAGAATCTGGAGCATTTGGTGGTGGAGCTATGGCAGCAGTTAATGTTGGGGCTGGAGTTAATATTGGTCTTGACAAACTAGCTAAAGGTTTTGCTGGAGCTACAGGCGCTACTGTACCTGAATACTTCAAACTTCCAATTGAATTTTCAATTGGATACCATTGGCAAGTCGGCATGGATGACCTACTTTTCGAAAGTATGGATGAAGATCTAGGTATCGATGACGGGGGATTAACTTACTCCATTGGACTTAAATGGTAATCTTTAACAGTTAAAAAAAAAATTTTTTTTCATTTTTAAAAGAGACCTCGTAAATACGGGGTCTTTTTTTTTATGTGATATAATTTAATTAAATTCGATGTTAGCTGCTTTAAATTTATTTAATAATATTGTCGACATTTTTATTTGGGCAATAATTTTATCAGCATTAATGAGCTGGCTCATAGGTTTTAATATTATAAATATTAATCATAAATTTATATATATTATAGCTGATTTCCTAAATCGCTTAACAGAGCCATTTTTAAGCCCTATTAGAAGAATCTTACCATACTTAGGTGGAATTGATTTATCCCCTGTTGTATTAATTTTATTACTTATTTTCCTAAAAGATTTAGTTAATAATAATTACTATGATTTTATTAATAAATTAAGTTAGAAAAAAAAAAAAAAAAATTATGAGTAGATTAATTGATGGAAAAAAATTTGCCGATTCTCTTTGTAATAAAATTTCAAAGGAAGTATCAAAATTAAAAGAAAAAAATGTAATTCCAGGACTTGCAGTCATACGTGTTGGAGAAGATCCTGCAAGCACAGTCTACATAAATATGAAAGCAAAAAAAACTAAGGAGGTTGGGATGCACTCTGTTACAAAGATACTAGACGAAAAAACATCAGGAGACGATTTATTAAATGTAGTTGAAGAACTTAATATTGATGAATCAATAAATGGAATACTAGTACAACTTCCTCTACCAAAACAAATTAATGAAGATTCTGTTATCAATGCTATCAATCCTGATAAGGATGTTGATGGTTTTCATGCTATAAATACGGGTAGATTATGGTCTAGCATTGACTCATTAGTTCCCTGCACTCCTTTAGGGTGTAAAATGCTTTTATTAAATGAATTAAAAGATCTTACAGGAAAAAAAGCAATTATTGTCGGCAGATCCAATATTGTAGGCAAACCTATGGCAGCTTTATTAATAGGAGAAAGTTGCACAGTTACTGTTGCACATTCAAAAACTAAAAACCTACAAGATGAGGTTAAAAAAAACGATATTGTAGTTGCAGCGGTTGGTGTTCCTGAAATGATAAAAGGTAGTTGGATTAAGCCTGGTGCTACAGTAATTGATGTTGGAATAAATAGAATAGAAAAAGATGGAAAAAAGAAATTAGTTGGTGATGTAGAATTTTCAGAAGCTGCAAAAGTTGCAGGAGCAATTACTCCTGTTCCAGGTGGAGTTGGGCCGATGACTATCGCTTGCTTACTTCACAATACTTTAGTTGCTACTTGTAGAAAAAATAATTTAGAAATTCCAAAGTTTTTTTAAAATTTATATCTCTTTTTTTATAAATTTTTCTGCATTTTTAGAATTAAACATTTTTGTACCTTCAAATGATGCGATGTCTTTTGAATAAAGACTTTTTTTTGAAGATCTTTCTAAAATTATAATATTCCCTTTATACAATTTTAATTTTATTTTTCCTTCAACTTTTTTCTGCGTTTTATCAATTAAACTTTGTAATTTTTTTCTTTCCTCAGAAAACCAGTATCCATTATAAATAAGTTCTGCGTATCTCGGCATTAACTCATCTTTCGCATGCTGTTCATTTTTATTTAAAGTTAAAGATTCAATTGCCCTGTGAGCAAATAACAAAATTGTGCCTCCAGGTGTTTCATAAATGCCTCTTGATTTAATACCAATAAATCTGTTTTCTACTAAATCAATTCTTCCAATTGCATGTTTTTTACCTAATGTGTTTAATTTTTTTAATAAATCTTTTGGACTTTTTTTTTTATTATTAATAGCAACCAAGTTACCTTTAATAAAAGTTAAAGAACATCTTTCAGCTTTATTTACAGCTTTTTCAGGAGAAAATGTTCTTTGATAAACATATTCAGGAACTGGTTTTTTTAAATCTTCTAAAATTTTACCTTCAGTTGATGTATGGAATAAATTATCATCTACTGAAAAAGGTGCTTTACCTTTTTTATCCTTAGGAACTGGAATATTATTTTTTTTTGCATATTTAATTAAATCACTTCTTGATTTAAAATTCCATTCTCTCCATGGTGATATAACTTTTATTTTTCTATTAAAATAATAGTAACCAAGTTCAAATCTTATTTGATCATTTCCTTTACCAGTAGCACCGTGAGCCACTGCATCCGCATTATATTTTCTAGCAATTTCAATTTGTCTTTTTGCAATTAATGGCCTTGCAATAGCTGTTCCTAATAAATAATATCCCTCGTATAAAGCATTACCCCTAATCATTGGATAAATATAATCTTTAACAAAGATATCTTGTAAATCTTCTATTACGATTTTTTTTACTCCTAAAGCTTTTGCGTTTTTAATTATTTCTTTAGCATTGATTTCTTGACCAAGATTTGATGTATAAGCAATAACTTCTGCATTATATGTTTTTTGTAACCATTTTAAGATTACTGAAGTATCAAGTCCTCCGGAGTATGCTAATACAATTTTTTTTATCATTTAAGTAATTAAAAAAAAAGTAATTGAAAAATTTTTAGTTTTTCACATTACATAGATTTGATATATATGTATATGCTGCACTAAATCCAACTAAAGAATAAATATCAGTTGTTTTTGTATCTCTTGAAGAAAACCCTATAACTTTCATCTTATTTCCTTTTTTCATTTCAACTATAATCTGTTTATCTACATTTTCATCATCGGTAAAGGCCGAGTCATTTTCTATAACATTAAATTCATGCTTTTTATTTTGATCAATTCTAAGAGTTACAATAGCGTCTTTTTTGTAAGTATATCCTGTTGATATGTAAACAACACCTGTACTATCTTCAGATGGAATATGGTAGATTGTTGCAACAACTTCCCCTCTGCTCTTATATGGAGGCTCTCCTTTTTCGTCTATTGGAGTAGAAATCATTATACATGATTTAGCTCCTTCCCCTTTATATTCTCCCGCACACCAATTTTGGAAGTTTTTTAAACCAGGACATTCCATCACAATTTGCGGTGTAGCACTTTTAACATTTTTAAAGAAAAATATAAAAAATATACAAAATATTAAAAAAAAAAAATTTTTTAACATTGTTTATTTAGCTCCTTTTTACCATTGTTTTAAGTAATTCATTTACATCATCTAACTGTTCTATTGGTGCAATTTTAAAACCCTCTGGCACTTCATAAAGTCTATAATCTTGTTCAAACACTTTAACATTACTAAATTCAGAGTAAAATTTAATTTTTCCTTCCTTACCTTCAATAAAACCAACTTCTTTAAGCGTTATACCGTGCTTTGTAATCCATCTTGTACTTTCCTCTGTTGTACCATCAGGTAAACTAATTTTTAATTCATATAAATCTACAGCAAAACCATGTATATAATCTGATTTTATTTTATTAAGTTTTGTAATATTGGCAGCTTTTTTTAAATTTTCTTGGTCTTCTTTTTTAAGTGGAACTGATAAATAAGAAGAAGTTATTGGCCAAACCCATGTTGCTATTTGTTTTTCATAATCAATAATTACAGATTGAGGTATATTCTTAATTACAGTATCTATTCTTTTTTTATTTTTACTCTGAAAGGTTCTCGTTTCTAAAGCGTTAACTCCTATAATAAATTTTGTATTACAAACGTATTCAGCACTTACTTCTGGTAATTTTAAAGTTTGTGCGTTTACTGAAAGAGAAAAGAAAATAACAAAAAAAATTTTTAAATATTTCATAATTTAAATTATAGTTAAAAAACAAGTTACGGAGATGGATTTGGATTTTGTTTGTGGACCTCTTCTATTTTTTTAATAACTTTTTCATCTAATTTTACATTTATACTTTCAATATTTTCTTTTAATTGATCCATTGTAGTAGCGCCTATAATATTACTAGTAACAAATGACTTAGCATTAATATATGCTAATGACATTTGAGCAGGATTTAAATTATTTTCTTTTGCAATTTTTACATATTCCTCAGTACACTTAATTGCTATTGGATTTAAATATCTTGTGAATTCTTTAAATAAAGTTAATCTTGCTTTTTCTGGCCACTGGTTATTTAAATATTTTCCACTAAGTGCTCCAAAACCAAGAGGGGAATAAGCTAATAATCCACATTTTTCACGAATCGATATTTCTGCCAAACCAATTTCATAGCTTCTATTTAAAAGATTATACGGATTTTGAATGCTAACTATTTTTGCTAATTTTTTTTTTTCAGCAATTTTAATTAATTGCATCGCACCCCAAGGAGTCTCATTAGAAATGCCTATATATCTAATCAAACCTTTTTTAACAATATCATTTAAAACTTCAAGAGTTTCTTCCAAAGGGATGGGGTCATCATTTTCATCATGCTCGTATCCTAATTGACCAAAAAAATTTGTCTTTCTATCAGGCCAATGTAATTGGTAAAGATCAAGATAATCCGTTTTTAATCTTTTAAGGCTATTTTCTAGTGCTTTAGTAATATTTTTTTTATCTAGTCTACTTTCTTCTCCTCGCATCCATTTCATCCCACTCCTACCTGCTACTTTAGATGCTAGTATAATTTTATTTCTATTTTTTTTTTGCTCAAACCATTCGCCTATATATGATTCTGTTAGACCGTAAGTTTCCTCCTTTGGTGGAACAGCATATAATTCTGCAGTATCAATAAAATTAACACCATTTTCAACAGCATAATTCATTTGTTCAAAAGCTTCTTCTTTAGTATTTTGTTCACCCCACGTCATTGTGCCGAGACAAATTAAACTAACATCAATGCTCGTATTTCCTAATTTTTTAAATTGCATCGTCATAAATTTTTGATTAAATTGTAATTAAATTTACATTAATAATGTTACAGTATTATTAATAAATAAATTTGACTTTCAAACGTTTTTTAGGAATTTATTATGATTGACAGAAACTTTACAACAGCGACTAAATCTCAAGCCCAAGTAGATGTAGGTCTAAGAGAGTATATGCTTAAAGTTTATAACTACATGGCAACAGGGCTTGGCTTAACGGGTTTGACTGCCTATTTTGTAGCAATTACACCAAGTTTATTTAATGCAATTTATGGCACGCCTTTATATTGGGTAGTTGCTTTATCTCCTCTTGGCTTTGTTTTTTATTTAAGTGCAAGATTACATAAAATTAGTTTTTCAAAAGCACAGACTATGTTTTGGCTATTTTCCGGTGTGATGGGACTTTCCATGGCATACATATTTATTGCTTTTACAGGAGCAAGTATTGCACGGGTATTTTTTATTACCGCTGGAACTTTTTCCGCTATGAGTCTTTATGGTTATACAACTAAAAAAGATCTCACAGGATGGGGTTCTTTTTTATTCATGGGATTAATTGGAATTATTATCGCATCTATTGTTAATATTTTTCTTAAAAGTCCAATGCTTTATTATGTAATATCATGTATAGGTGTTTTAGTTTTTGTAGGATTAACTGCATATGATACTCAAAGAATCAAAGAAATGTATTATGCAACTGATACTGCAGAAATAAGCGGAAAAAAAGCAATCATGGGAGCATTAAAACTTTATTTAGATTTCATAAATCTATTTATCATGCTTCTCCATTTATTTGGTCAAAGAAGATAATTTTTTTAAAAAGCCCATTCTTTTTTGGGCTTTTTTTTTCCAAAACAATATGAATAAAGTTAAGTTTAATCCACAACTAAGTCCCAAAGAAATGTTAAAATTAGGTGTTTTTGGAGGTTATTATTTTGAAGGAATACATAGCGAATATCCAAAAGATTGGTTTAAAGACGCCAAACTTAGTAACGCCGGATATAATATTAATTTAAATTGCTTTAAAATTAATTCTGGTTTATCACGGAATGAATGGATAGAAAGAGGCTGGATTACTAAAGAAGATCCTCTTGGCTGGTTTCAATGGTACTGTAGATATACAATGGGAAGAAGAATACCAAATATAGATAATATTCAAATTAAACGCTGGAAAGCATTTGGACCAAGACATATAGGAGGTATAAAAGCAAACTGTGAACCAGGAAATATTGATTGCCGTCCTAGACAAAGACAAGCTTTGTTACATTGGGCATATGATCCGTTTATATAGTTTTATGTAAAAAATTTATTAATTTTAAAAAACTTTTTCTATTAGGATTAGAGCTCACATAATATTTTTTAAAGTTGTTTTTTTTTGCAATTTGTTCAATAGAATTGCTTAAACTAATACATTCAATATTCATTAAATATCTTTGTAATTTATATTTTAAAATCAGTTGATTAAAAGTAATTGCTGTTTTCTTAGAAAAAAAAGTTACAAAATTTAATTTATTTAATCTTATAAGATCTAGAATTGGCTTTTGAATAGTTTTTATTTTTTTAGATTCATAAATAACAATTTTTTTTACATAAATCTTTTTCGATTTTAAAATTAGAGGTAAATTTACTGCAGTTTGTTTAGCAGATATATAAACTAATTTTTTCGATCTATCTTTAATTTTTTTTGTAATTAAATTAATCAGAACATTAACATTTCCGTCAGAAGAAGAAACATTTTTAATATTATTTTTTAAACAAGCAGCTTTTGTATCATCTCCCACACAAAAAACTTTATTTGGAAAAGAATTTAAATAATTCCTAGAAATATTAACTGCATTAGCACTGCTAAAAATTATAGCATCAGCAACTTTAATTTCTTTAATTTGACTCTTACTTAATTTAATAGGCTTTATTTTTAACATTGGACAATTGAAAAAATTAAAATTTTTTAAATTTATATTTTTTTTTAATTCATTTGATTGTTTTATAGAGCGTGTTAAAAGAAATGTTAATTTTTTAGGAAATTTAATTTTTTTTAAAAAATTCTTTCCCAGCTTTTTTTTTAAAATATGTGCAACTCTAATACCTAAAATTTCAGATTTATTAAATTTTTCTCTAGATTTGTAAACAAACATTCCATTCTTACCTGGAACTGTTACTGAAAAAAATACATAATTATTAATTATTTTTGCATAGGCACCAACTGGACTATCACAATCTGCATTAATTTTTTCAAGAAATTTTCTTTCTGTTTTAACTTCAATTTCAGTTTTATTATTATTAATGTTTTTTATTAACTTATTGATAACACTATCTTTTTTTCTTACTGTAACTGCTATCGCTCCTTGCCCTCCCGCAGGTATAAATTTAGTAATATTTAGTACATTTTTATTTTTATAACTGAGACCCAATCTTTTTAAACCGGCTAAAGCAAGAATAATTGCATCATATTTATTTGTTTTTAATTTTCTTATTCTTGTTTCAACGTTTCCTCGCATATATTCTATTTTAAGATCAGGTCTTATATTGTGTATTTGAGTTTTTCTTCTAATAGAAGATGTGCCGATAGTTAAATTCTGCGGTAGTGTATCAAATGTGTAATTTTTTTTACTGAGTAAAATATCTCTTGGATCTTCTCTTTTTAAAAAAGCAGCAATTGAAATATTATTACCAATCTTAGAAGGAATATCTTTTGCAGAATGAACTGCTAAATCAATTTTTTTTTTTAATAATAGATCATCAATTTTTTTTGTAAAAAAACCTTTATAACCAGAATTTAAAATTTTTGACTTATCAATATCGCCTTTAGTTTTAACTTTAATAATTTTAAAAGAAAATTTTTTTTTTATTTGAGGTAAATTTTCAAGTTCTTTTACAACTAACTTTGTTTGTTTTAAAGCCAATTTACTTGATCTAGTTCCAATTTTTAATTGTGTAATTGTATTAAGCATTTAATTTATATAAATTAGTGTGAATTAAATAGATTTTAATTATAACTAATGTTTTTTTATTATGATAGTTCTTGGTATTGAAACAAGCTGTGATGAAACAGCAGCTTCTGTGATAGAAGCAAAAAATAAAAAAAAAAAAATCTTATCAAATATTTTATATTCTCAATTTAAAGAGCATAAAGATTATGGTGGTGTTGTGCCAGAAATTGCTTTTAGAGAACATTTAAAACTTATTGATAAAATAATTTTAAGAGCTTTAAAAAAAGCAAAAAAAGAATTTAAAGAAATAGATGTTATCGCTTCAACAGGGGGCCCTGGTTTACATGGAGGTTTATTAATTGGAACAACGATTGCAAAAGCTATTTCATTATCTATTGATAAACCTTTCATGCCCATAAATCATTTAGAAGGTCATATATTATCTCCAAGAATAGAGTATGATTTATCATTTCCATATTTAGTGCTTTTAGTAACAGGTGGACATACAATGCTCGTTATTGCACATACAATTGGAAAATATGAAATACTTGGAATGACTCTTGATGATGCTCTTGGGGAAGCGTTTGATAAAACAGCAAAGTTACTTAATATTGGTTTTCCCGGCGGTCCGCAAATTGAAAAACTAGCAAAAAAAGGCAGTCCTTCAATTGAACTCCCTCAACCTTTAATTCATTCTAATGATTGTAATTTTTCCTTTTCAGGATTAAAAACAAGTGTTTTAAGAATAGTAAATTCAAAAAAAAATAAATCTAATAAATTTAAATCAGACATCTGTTGTAGTTTTCAATATACAATTTTAAATATAATAAAAAAAAAATGTGAATTAGGGCTACAAATATTCAAAAAAAAATATCCAAACAAGAAAAAAAAAATTATTGTAGTCGGTGGGGTTGCATCTAATAATTTCTTAAGAAAAAATTTAGAAAAATTTGCTATTACAAATAATTCTAATTTATTTATACCTGCAAAAAATTTATGTACGGATAATGCGGCTATGATTGCTTGGGTAGCTGTAGAAAAATTTAGAAAAAATAAACAAAATAATTTTAATTTTCAACCTTTACCAAATTGGCTTATTTAATGTATAATTAGCATATTTTCTAGTAACTATTGAAATGGGATATTGGCTTATAAAATCAGAACCAAGCAAAAAAATGTGGGTTACAATTCAAAAAAAAGGTGCCAGAGGTTGTTTTTGGAAAAGAGTAAGAAATTATCAAGCTAGGAACTATATGAAACAAATGAAAAAAGGAGACCAATGTTTTTTTTACCATTCTGTAGATGAAAAACAAATTATAGGAATAGTTGAAGTAACTAAAGAATATTATCCTGATGAAACAGATGATTCAGGTAGATTTGTTTTAGTAGATGTTAAAACAAAAAAAAAATTAAAAAAACCTGTCACTTTAAAGGAAATTAAATCAAATCCTAGTTTATCTAATTTAGCATTGGTCAAACAATCACGCTTATCTGTAATGCCAGTTGATCAAAAATCATGGAAAATAATATCTGAATCGGGTAAGTGTAATTAATGAATAAAATTTTCAAAGCTGATAGTTTTGAATCACATTTGAGAAATACAAAACTAAATAAAGAAAAATACGAAGAATTATATAAAGAATCTATAGAAAATAATGATGATTTTTGGAATAAAATAGCTCAAAGGATAACTTGGAAAAAAAAATACGAAAAAGTAAAAGAAGTAAATTACTACGATAAAGTATCAATTAAATGGTATTTAAAAGGAGAATTAAATGCCTGTTATAATTGTCTTGATAGGAATCTTCCAAAAAGAGGAGATAAAGTTGCGATTATTTGGGAAGGAGATGACCCAAATGAATCTAAAAAAATTACTTATAAAGAATTATATGTTGAAGTTTGCAAATTTTCTAATGCATTAAAAAGTGCAGACGTAAAAAAAGGTGATGTTGTTACAATATATATGCCGATGATTCCAGAAGCTGCTGTTGCAATGCTAGCATGTGCAAGAATAGGAGCTGTTCATTCTGTAGTTTTTGGAGGATTTTCAGCTGATTCTCTTGCAGATAGAATAAACGATTGTGATTCTAATTTAATTATAACTGCAGATTTTGGAATTAGAGGAGGAAAAAAAATACCTCTTAAAGAAAATGCTGATAAAGCTTCTGAAAAAGCTTCCTGTTTGAAAAAAATAATAGTAGTAAAAAAAACAGATGACAAAATACCGTGGAATGAAGAAAAAGATTTTTGGTATCATGAACTCATGAAAGAGGCATCAGATATGTCAACTCCGGAAAATATGAATTCAGAAGATCCTTTATTTATTTTATATACTTCTGGTTCTACTGGTAAACCAAAAGGAGTTCTTCACACAACAGGAGGATATATTGTTTATGCTTCATTTACTCATGAATATATTTTTGATATTAAGGAAGATGATATCTACTGGTGTACAGCTGATGTTGGTTGGGTAACAGGACATAGTTACATTATTTATGGCCCATTAGCGAACGGTACAACAACTTTAATGTTTGAAGGTGTTCCAAATTTTCCAGATACATCTAGATTTTGGCAAGTAGTTGATAAACACAAAGTTAATATTTTTTATACAGCTCCTACAGCAATAAGAGCATTGATGAAAGAAGGAGAAGAACCTTTAAAAAAAACTAATAGGGATTCTTTAAGAATTCTTGGAACAGTGGGAGAACCAATAAATCCTGAAGCCTGGATGTGGTATTATGACCATGTAGGAAAAGGTAAATGTCCAATTGTTGATACATGGTGGCAAACAGAAACAGGCGGGATTCTAATTACTCCTCTTCCAGGCGTTACTGATCTTAAACCAGGCTCCGCTACTCTTCCTTTTTTTGGTATAAAACCAGAAATTGTAGATAAAGAAGGTAAGGTCTTAGAAGGAGAGTGTGAAGGAAATTTATGTTTATCTGCTTCTTGGCCTGGACAAATGAGAACAGTTTATAAAGATCATGAAAGATTCAAAGATACTTACTTTTCAGCATTTAATGGTAAATATTTTACAGGTGATGGATGCAGAAGAGACAAAGATGGGTACTATTGGATAACTGGTAGGGTAGACGATATTATTATAGTTGCAGGCCATAACTTAGGAACTGCAGAAATAGAAAGTGCATTAGTTGGGCATGAAAGTGTAGCAGAAGCTGCTGTTGTTGGATATCCACATGATATTAAAGGATGGGGTATTTATGCTTATGTAACTTTAAAAACAGGTTTTGAAGAATCAGATGAATTAAAAAAGGATTTAATAAATGAAGTAAGGAAAGTAGTTGGTCCTATTGCATCACCAGATTTAATTCAATGGGCTCCTGGATTACCAAAAACAAGATCAGGTAAAATAATGAGAAGAATTCTTAGAAAAATTGCTGCTGATGAAAGCGATCAATTAGGCGACGTTTCCACGCTTGCAGATCCTGCTGTTGTTGGTGATTTAGTTGGGTCTCGTTTAAACAAAAAATAATTAAAAATCTATACATCTTCCTTTAATTTCCCAATCACCATACCTTGTCGGATTTGGTTTCTTAATTTTTTTTTTTTGTTTAATATTATTTTTATATAATTTTTTTTTTGTAATTTTTTGCATATTAATTGTAGAATAATATAATTCAGTGAAAAAAAAAATCAAAATAGCACCTTCCATATTAGCAAGTAATTTTTCATCACTAGGTGAGGAAATTACTAATATTAGTAAAGCAGGAGCTGATTATATCCACTTTGATATAATGGATGGCCATTTTGTTCCAAACTTAACTTTTGGTCCTGATACAGTCAAATATTTAAGAAAATATAGCAAAAAAACATTTGATGTTCATTTAATGATAAAACCAGTAGATAAATTTTTAATACCTTTTATAAAAGCTGGAGCTGATATAATTTCATTTCACCCTGAAACTGTAAAAAATGTTGATAAGACTATTAAAGTAATAAAATCATATAAAAAAAAAGTAGGATTAGTATTAAACCCAAATATTAAAGAAAATAAAATTTTTCCTTATTTGAACAAAATAGATTTAATACTTGTTATGAGTGTTTATCCTGGTTTTGGTGGTCAAAAATTTATGAAAAGCCAATTAAAAAAAATAGAAAAAATTAATGAAAAAATTAAAAAAGAAAAATTAAATATTGATATTGAAGTAGATGGAGGAGTTAATATAAGCAATGCAAAAAAAATAATGCAAGCAGGAGCAAATATTTTAGTTGCAGGCACTGCTTGTTTTAAGGGTGGAAAAAAATTCTATAAAAAAAATATACTAAACTTAAAAAAATCAAAATAAAAAAAAAATTATGACTTCAGTAAAAATTAGAAATTTTTATTTCGAAAGATTTGTTGAAAGGTTAAAAAAAACAAAATTTATAATTTCTAAGATTTTTTATAACTCACCAATTTATGGCAAACTAAATTTTGATGAAATACCAAATTATACAGAAACTCCTATGCCTAATTTGTGGGAAGGAAATATCGAAAAAATAAAGATTTTTTTAAAAAACAAGATACCAAGCAATAAAAAAACTGAGGATCCTTTCTTTTTTTATTTTCACTCTTTTGATTTTTTAAATGACCTTCAAGAAATTAGTAAGGAAAGCCTAAGAATATATGGACGCGAATTAACATCCTATTGGATTAAAAAAAATAGTTCTTGGAAATCAAATACATGGGAAGATTTTATACTTGCCACGAGAATTTGCAATTGGATAAAAAATTTTAATTTTTTTTTTAGTACAGCAGATGAAGAATTTAAAAAAAATATTTTTAATTCAATATTAAAACAAGTTGAACATTTAGTAAAAAATTTCTCAAATCTAAAAAGAAATTCAGATTTAATAAGAATAATTAAGGCATTAATATATACAAGTATATCTATTCCTAGTAAAAAATATTATTATCAAATTGCAATTTTCAATTTAAGATCAGAATTGGCTAAACAGATTTTAAATGATGGTTGTCACTTTCAAAGAAATCCAAAAATTCATATTCAAGTTTTAATGGATCTTTTAGATATTAGATCAATATTAAATTCAACAAAAAAAATTGTTTTTTTTGATTTACAAAATTCAATTAAAAATATGTCGGTTGCTTGTCGCTTTTTTCTTCACAAAGACATTTCTTTAGCAAATTTTAATGGGACAGATAATGTTAATCAAAAAGAAATAAGAAATTTAATGGCCGAAATTCCAAAAATTAAAAAAAATCCTAGAGAATTAACTGAAAGTGGGTTCCAAAGAGTTGATACAAAAGATACAACTTTGATTGTAGATTGTGGTATCCCAAAAAATTATAACGCAACTTACAAGGCACATTCGTGTTCAACTACATTTGAACTAAGCTATAAAAAAAATAAAATTATAATTAATTCATTACCAGGATTAGAAAAAAAAATAAATAGAAAAACGGCTGCTCATTCAACTTTAACTCTTAATAATGCCAATGCATATAAAATTCTTAAAAATGAACATTTATCAAGAGTACCAGATAAAATGAACGTAAAAAGAATAGAAAGATATGGTGCCAATGTTATTGAAATAGAAAATTATGGTTATAAAAATCAATATGATGCTATACACAAAAGATTAATTTATATAGATAATAAAGGTTTAGATATAAGAGGAGAGGATAATATTTATTGTCCAATGGAAATAAGTTTTGATATAAGATTTTATTTAGATTTAAATTTAAAAACATTAATCATAAATAATGGAAAAAATATTGTGCTAAGACTACCAAATGGTAGTGGGTGGAAATTTTCATCCTCTCTTGAAAAATTAGATATAGTATCAAATAGAAACATAAATATTAATAATCAACCAATAACAAATGAACACATTCATTTAACAGGTAAAATAAAAGAATTAATAACTGTAATTAAATGGTCATTAAAAAAATATTAATATGGATAAATTATATTTTTTCTTAATATTTAGTTTTTTATTTATTTTGGTTGGGACAAAATATTTAAAAAATTTTTTAGAAAAAAAAAAAATTTTTGATATTCCAAATGAAAGAAGTAGTCATTTAAATCCTGTGCCGACTGGGGGAGGTTGGATTATAAACTTATGCATTGTAGGAATTATTTTTTTTTTAGATCCATATGATAAAATCCCCGCAATTATAACTATTCTCGGTTTAGCATTTATATCTTGGAAAAATGATATAAAAAATTTAAATATTGGAATTAGATTGCTATTTCAAATCTTTTTCATTTCAATTTATTTTGCATATTTATACAATTTTGGTTTTTATAAAGAAAGTCAATTAGTTCATGTTCTTATTATAATACTAATCTTTACTTGGTTTATTAATATCTTTAATTTCATGGATGGAATAGATGGAATTAGTGCAACAATGACCATAACAATTTGTATAGGCATAATTTTTGCATATATATCAAATAATTCTGAATATTTTCCTTCATTCGAAATTTTAATTACATCAACTTGCTTAGCTTTTTTATATTGGAATTGGAAACCCGCAAAAATATTTTTAGGAGATGTTGGAAGTATAGTTTTAGGTTTCGTATGCATATTATCTTTATATTGGCTATTCTTAGATGGAAATACATGGCATTGGGTCTTAAGTTTACCAATGTATTATGTGCTAGATACAACACTAACTTTAATAAATAGATTTATTAAAGGTAAAAAAATATGGCAAGCACACTCTGAACATTTCTACCAAAAAGCTGTCCAATCCGGTATGAATCATTCACAGGTAGTAAAATTAATTATAACATTACAAATAATCATAATTACAACCTGTTATTTTATAAAAGACCCTTATTTAGTTGTCTTTTTAGCATTTATAGAAAGTTTAGGATTAATAATTTATTTCTCTTCAAAATATAAAAAGAGTACCTAATATATAGTACATGTTTTCTTTTTTTAGAAATAAGGCCAATCTTGTTTATTTACATGACATTTTTATAACCGCTATATGTTTTAATTTATCAATTTTTCTTAGACTAGGTTCAGAATTTAATTCTATACCAAACTCTGTAATAGGATATGGAACTATACTAATAACAATCCTTGGGGCAATAGTTTATAGATTAACAGGGCTTTATAAAGGTATATGGAGATATGCCTCAATTAATGATTTAACTAACATTGTAAAAGCATCCAGTATTACAATTGCTGTCTTTTTAATCTTAATGTTTGCAGTAACAAGATTGGAAAGTTTTCCAAGATCTGTTTTATTTATAAATTGGTTTGTTTTAGTAATGTCGCTATCTGGTTCAAGAGCTATTTACAGATTATACAAAGACAAAAAACTTTTTTTAAAATCTATTACAAAAAATGAAAATTCTATTCCTGTTCTTTTAGTTGGTGCCACTGATAGAGCAGAATTATTTATTAGAGAAATGAGTAGAAATAATAATCCTACCCATAAAATTATTGGTATTTTAGATATAAACAAAAATAAAGTTGGAAGATTTATTAGAGATATTGAAATATTAGGATCAGTTCAAGAAATTTCAAAAATTATTGAAAAAATAGAAAAAAATAGTAAAAAAAGTAGGCCTCAAAAAATTATAATCGCAAGCAATGATCTTGAAGGAAATATTGTCAGAGATCTTTTAACCTTTACTGATAAAACTGGGATATCGCTTGCAAGACTTCCTAAAATTACAGACTTAGAAAGTGATATTAATAACGAAAAATTAAAAGTTAAACCTATTGATGTATTCGATTTATTATCAAGACCTCAAGCATTGTTAGATAGAAATGCAATGAAAAAATTTATTTTTAATAAAAAAATTTTAGTTTCTGGTGCGGGCGGAACAATTGGATCAGAATTAGTTAATCAAATTATAAATTATAAGCCTAAAGAAATTATTCTTTTAGATAACTCTGAATTTCTTTTATATAAAATTGAAAAAGAAATTGAAGAAAAAAATATAAATATAAAAATCAACACATTATTAGCTGATATAAAAAATACTAAACGAATTGATAATATTTTTTATGATAATAAACCAGATATAGTCTTTCATGCAGCCGCATTAAAACATGTTCCAATTGTTGAAAAAAATCCATTAGAAGGAATATTAACAAATATTTTAGGAACAATTAATATTGCTGAAAGTTGTAAAAAAAATAATGTTGCTGAAATGGTTTTAATTTCAACAGATAAAGCAGTAAATCCATTTAGCGTCATGGGAGTAACAAAAAGAATAAGTGAAAAATACTGTCAAAGTTTAACTGGTAGTTCTCAGACTAATTTCAAAATCGTAAGATTTGGTAATGTGCTAGGTTCAACAGGATCTGTAGTTCCTTTATTTCAAAAACAATTAGAAAAAGGTGGCCCTCTTACAGTTACACATCCTAAAATGAAAAGATATTTTATGACAGTAAGGGAAGCTGTTGAATTAGTTATTCAATCTGCAACTTTAGAAAATAAAACTAAACAAGGGGAAATATTTGTTCTTGAAATGGGGCAACCAATTGCAATTGTTGAAATTGCGGAACAGTTAATTAGATTAGCAGGTTTAAGACCAAATAAAGATATTAAAATAAATTTTACAGGTTTAAGACCTGGAGAAAAAATTTTAGAAGAATTGCACTATAAAAATGAAAAATTTTTAAAAACTAAAAATAAATCTATTTTTGTTGTTAAACCAAAAATAGAACCTTATGGAAAATTATCTAAATCTCTAGCAAATTTAATAGATTTAGCTAAAAACGGAAAACTAGAAGAATGTTATAAAATAATGTCAACTATAGTTCCTGAATATAAAAAAACAAAAGTTGAAAATTTACAAAACAAAAGAGTTGTCTAATAAAATTAAAATAAAAAAAGCACTCATCTCAGTTTTTGATAAAAAAAATATATTAGATATAGCTAAATTTCTTGTAAGTCAAAATATAGAAATATATTCTTCTGGTGGGACCTACAAACATTTAAAAGAAAATAAGATAAAAGTAATTGAAATATCAAAATATACAAACTCGCCTGAAATTTTAGATGGGAGAGTTAAAACGCTACATCCAAAAGTTCATGGGGGAATTCTTGCTAAAAGAAATTTTCCTAAACATTTAAAAGAATTAAAAAAAAATAAAATTAATTTAATAGATCTTGTAATAGTTAATTTATATCCATTCAAAAAAACTGTTGCGTCAAAAAGTTCTTTTAAGAAATGTATAGAAAATATTGATATAGGTGGGCCAACTTTAATTAGAGCTTCAGCGAAAAATTTTGAGTTTGTAGCAACAGTAACTAATCCTGGTGATTATGAAAAAATTATTGATGAAATGAAAAAAAATAAAAACAACATTTCAAAAAAAACAAGATCAGGACTAGCTATGAAAGCTTTTAATGAGATTTCTTTATATGATATGGATATAAGTAATTGGTTTTCCAAAAAAGGAAATATAAAAAATCAAAATTTTGTACTTCAATCAAAAATTGTAAAAAAATTAAGATACGGAGAAAACCCTAAACAAAAAGCTGCTATTTTTAAAAATACATCACTTTTAAATAATAAAAATTCTTTTTTCAATATGAAAATTATTCAAGGAAAAGAACTTAGTTACAACAACATAAATGATATGCAAGCTGGGTGTCTATTAGCCGATGATATTAATGCACCTTGTGTAGTTATTATAAAACATGCTAATCCTTGTGGAGTAAGTAAAAATAATAATTTATTGGAGGCATATAAAAAAGCGTTTATGTGTGATCCTGTAAGTGCATTTGGAGGAATTATTATTATTAATGGCAATATTAATAAAAAACTAGCAGAAGAAATTTCTAAAACTTTTGTAGAAATAGTTGTTGGAAAAAAAATAAGTAAAGAAGCAAAAGATATATTTCAAAATAAAAAAAATTTGATACTGATTGAAACAAAATCATTTAAAATTTTCAAACCATCAAGAGAAATTAAATCAATGTCTGATGCTTTTTTAATACAAACTCCAGATAATTTCTATTCTAAGAAAAATAATTTAAAATTTGTTACAAAGAAAAAGCTTAAATTAAAAGAAATAAATGATTTATTACTTGCTGAAAAAATTTGTAAATACGTAAAATCAAATGCAATTGTTTACGTTAAAAATAATAGTTCTATTGGTATAGGAGCAGGTCAAATGAATAGGCTTGATTCTGCAAAAATTGGTTCGGAAAAAGCTAAAAGATTTTTTAATAAAAGTATTTTAAAAGGTTCTTTCGTTGCATCTGATGCTTTTTTTCCATTTCCAGATAGTATAGACGTTTTTGGTAAATTTGGTGTAAAAGCAATTATTCAACCCGGAGGGTCAGTTAAGGATATTGAAGTTATTAAAAGGGCAAACAAATATAAAATTGCAATGGCATTTACCAATATGAGACATTTCAAACATTAAAGATACATTTTAAAAAGACTTAATTTCTTATTTTAATAACTAGTTATAAATTTTTATTAAATTCTCTTTTTTAGATATCCCAACACATCTGTGTTTTTATTTTTATTATTAAATTCTTTCATTTTATTAATGTTGTTTGTTACGGGGTTAGCTGCACTTGATTTTAAATATCCCAGTACTTCTGTGTTTTTGTTTTTATTATTAAATTCTTTCATTTTATTAATGTTGTTTGTTACGGGATTAGCCGCACTTGATTTTAAATATCCCAGTACTTCTGTGTTTTTGTTTTTATTATTAAATTCTTTCATTTTATTAAAATTTTTTTCTAATGGGCTATGAATACTAGATAAATTGTTAGCTAAGATGGTTTGATTGGAATTACTTTTATCAAAATTTCTATTATTTAATATATTATGTGCAAGAATTTCACTACCGTGATTTTTTAAAACTTCTATATTGTTTTTTTTAATACCTTCAACTTTTTTAGCATTTGCTAACATTGAAATTTGTCTAGTACCATGTTTTTGTTCTATTATTGGAACTATCGTAGGTTCTGAATTTAAACCCAACATACTTATTTTATTTTTATTTCTATCTTCGTATATCTTAGGTTTAAATTCCTCACATATTTTTTCACGCTTAGCAACTCTGGTCATCTTGCAATCTTTTCCTAATACAAAAGAAACTGCATGATCTGTTGCTGTTTTATCAGTATAATATTCGGTAAGTAATTCTGTAGTAGTTTTAGCAAAACTTAACTCTTTAATAGTAGTTGAAGATGTTGTCATCGGTGTTATTAAAGAACAACTTACTATTATTATAATAGCAACTAATAAACAAACGCCTTTATACCATTTTATTACTATATCTCCCATTTGACCCCTATAAGTATCTATTGTACTACAAACTTAATAATTTAAGAAATAATAAGTTTCTTTTTAGTGACTTATCCACAGTTATTTTTGTAAAATATATTCTAATTTTTTGTTAAGTTTGGCCCAATAAAATTCCCAAATCCTCTTGGCCCCTCACCGACCTCAATCCTTTTCTTTATATTTAAATTCATACTATTTAAAACAACTACTTCGCTATCGAACCAATTAACAATTAGAACTTCTTTAGTTTTTATATAAAAATTTATACCCTCAGGGTATTCTCCAATTTTCAAAGTTTTTATATTTTTTTTATTTAAAGTGTCAATAATAGAAATAGTATTTTCATGTTGATTGGTGACAAAAGCTTTACTTCCATCTTGAAGAAATGTAATAGCATATGGAGACTTTCCAACTTTAATTGTTGTAATTTTTTTATAATTTTTTGTATCAAAAACACTAACATCGCTACTTTTAACATTTGCAACATATAAAAAATTATTGTCTGGACTTAATGCCACTGCAAAAGGTCTTTTTCCTGCTTTTAAAACTTTTTCTACTTGAAAATTTTTAATGTTTACTACAGAAACAGTATGATCATCCCTATTAGCCACATAAAATTTAGAATTTTTTAAATCTGTATCAATGCCTGCGGGGGATTTTCCAACTGATATTTCTTTAATTAATTTTAATGTACTTGAATCTATTACTCTTACTTTGTGATCATACCAATCTGCTACAAGTAAAAATTTATCATCTTTAGTTAATGCAATACCTAGTGGTCCTTTTCCTAAAGAAATATTTTTAATATTTTCTAGTTTATATCCATCTATAACTGATATTTCTTTACTTTCAGGATTACTAACAAATATTCTCTTTCCATGTTTTGTAACAGCAACCCCTGCTGGCCTTGAACCAACTGATATTTCTTTTATTACTTTATAGGTTTCAAGATCAATAACACTAACACTATTTGATAATTGATTTGTAATGAAAGCAAGATCATTAGAAAAAGAAACTTTTAAAAAAATAAAGAAGAATATCCACAGATTAATAAGAAAATTCTTCATTTAGTTTATAAATTAATTCTCTAATTTTTTTTTTAAATTATTTAAACCTGACTGAAAAAATTCTTTGACAGCTTTTATTGCGGCAGCTTCATTTAATTCTGGGGGTGGATCATTATTTACGTATGCTCTATAAAAAGCTGCTTTCCAAAGAACTGTTGAAGTTCCATCTTCATTTCCTTTTACTGAAATGTTCGCTGTATAAGTATTAACTGGAAAAAATTTTATATCTACTTCTGTAATTGATGTTTTATACATCATTTTTTCATCACTGTAATTTTCGAGTTTTTGCTTAATTGCGGTATTTTTTCTTGGAGAATAATAAATTGTTCTTGTTTTACCATCACTTTCTACTTTAGAAATTGAAGGATGCCAGATATCAATTTTTCCAAAATCTTTGATTAAATTCCAAACATCTTCTGGTTTAGCATTTATAGTAATTGATTCTTTAAGTTTTTGTCTTGTTGGTCCATGAGAAAAAACATCTGTAATCGTAAGATTAAAAAAACTTACAATCAAAAATATTATGCCTGGTAAATATTTCATAAAAATAATATTAAATTTTTTTTTTTTAATTTCTATTAAAATTTAAATAACTTCAGGTTTAACATCAAAAGCAATACAAATTCTTTCTTCTTTTGAACTAAAAGGAATTGTGCGATGGAAAACAGATGACGGAAAAAAAACCACATCTCCAACTTCAACAGGGTAGGTTTTTGTTGGAAAATTATCATGTTTTTTTGGATAATTATCTCCATGCAAACTTAATTCTATTGCACCTTCATTTGGATCTTTTTTTTCTTTTGGCATTGAAAGGTAGACTGAACCACTAACCCAGCCCTCCTCATGAATATGAGAATCTAAATGTCCACCTGACTGCATTTTCACGTACCAAGAACTATTAAAATCTACAATTTTTGGAAATTGTTTTACAAAAATAGAATTACTATCTTTGTCTTTATTTTTTTTGTAATACTCTTCAATAGTATTTGCGATTAATTTAGACAGAGTTCTAAAAGATCCCTCAGATCTTTTAAATAAATTTCCTGAGGATTGAGTTCCGTAATGAAGTCTACTTTGAGTACGCTTTGCTATTTCTTCTTTTTCTATATCTTTCAATAATTCTTTTAAAAGACTGCTATTTGGTTCTTTTAATTCTTTTATAGACATATGAGCTGCAAGATCTAAAGGTTTATTGCAAAAATTATATTCATCTTTTGTTTTAAAATTAATTGCATGATGAGTTGATAATGTTGCTAAAAAAGGTGAATTATTTTTTTTATTTTTAATAATTAAATCTAATTCTTCTTTAAATTTTTCATGCTGCTCAGTTTTATATAAACAATATAAAGATCTTTCTTGCCAATCATAAATTTTTGAACTTTGAAAATGATTGAATGCCTTATCAAGTTCATTATTATCACTTAAAAAAACTGCTAAATTATAATTAGCTTTTGGATTGCTTGGATCAATTTCAATAGCTTTATTTAGTTTTTCAAGCCCTTCTTCTGTTTTTCCTTTATGCCAGAGTGCATCTCCTAAACTAGTTAATGCTTCAGGGTTTTGTTCATTAAATGACAGAGATTTTTCATACTGTTCTATGGATTCATCTAGCGCTCCTTTATTTCTGAGACCAGCCGCAAGATTGTAATGATTTCTTGCATCAGGTTGAATGGCAAGGGCTTTTTTATAGTATTCAATTGCCTCATCTAATTCTCCTTGTGCCTGTAAAGCAGTACCCATAGCTCCTATTGCTTCATGAAAATCAGGTTTTAGTTCAATTGCTTTTTGATAACTTTCAACAGCTTCTTTGTAACTTTGTAAATTCTGATAAACTAAACCTAAATTAAAATGTGCATTTAAAAAATCAGATTTTATAGTTATTGCTTTTTCATAACTTACTCTTGCTTCGTTACTCCTGCCTAATCTATGTAAAATTGATCCCATATTAAAATGTGTTTCAGGAGAATTTTCATTAATTTGTAAAGCCTTTTGATATATTTTTATTGCTTCTTCAGTTTGACCTTTTCCATCTAAAACAACTCCTAAAATATTTAAGCAAGTTAAATCATTAGGGAATTCTTTTAATAAATTTTGAGCTATATTTTGTGCTTCATCTAATTTTCCTGATTGGTATAGATTTACTAGTTCTTTTAATTGTTCTTGTGTTGGTTTGGTCATAAAAAGTATTATACTAATTTAACAAAGATATTTAATAAATTTTTGATTTAAAAATAAAAGAACAGTCTTTAATTTTCTAAAAAAATCAAGTAAGTATAAGCAACAATTACAGCAGGAATAGCGCTGTAAATTGTAGCTAAAATTGCATCTTTAGGACAAATTGCTATTGCTGGAAACAAGGCATCCCCATCATTTGATATTGCATTGCCTATTTCTGCAGAAAATGGGATATACCCATTTAAATATAATGTTGCGGTTAAAATTTGTGGACCACATCCTGGAATAAAACCAACAAAAATTGCTATTAAAGGTGTAAGTGGTAAAATAACATCAAATAATTTTTCAAAATTTAATCCTGTAAAGTAAATACCTAAATCAAAAAATAAAAATCCAACCACTACCCAAAAGGTTACAAAATTAGTTAAATCCACACTTTTAAAATTAATTTCTCTTGATCTATCTAGCGAAATAGCTCTATCTGAAAATGGATTAATAGTCCAAAGAAAAATTGAAAAAAAAGCAGCACTAAACCCAATTATATAATTTATATCAAAATTTAAAACTTTAGGCAGAGTTATTTGTAAATGATTAATAATGCCTAAAAAAAATCCTGGAATAAAAATTATTAACCAAATCTTATATAAAAATAAATGAAATTTATTATTAATCTCTTGTAAATTTAAATCTATTTTTGGATTATTATTTTTAACTTTTTTTTTCATAAAAAAATCTATCAAAAAACCTGTTAAAGAACCTGAGACCATACAAATTAAAAAAATAAGAAGAGCACTTGCAGGTTCTTTTGCTAAAATTAAAAAAGCAGCATCACCCATAGTAGAAGTTAAAACCGCAACTAAACAACCAAAAGTAATATTTCCTTGTAAATATTGTGTAACAACTATAATCGCTCCTCCACAACCAGGAATTGCTCCTAATAAAGATGCAATAGGTATTTGAAGCTTTAGATTTTTTTTAAAAAAATTACTAAGAGAATATTTCTTTGATTTTTCTAATCTTAAAAAAATAAATAAAGTTATTGCAACATAAACCGAAACAGATAAATATGCATTTGCCATAGCTAAGCGTGATATAGAACCCACTTCGGTAGGATTAAACACAAGAGTAAGAAGAAAAAGGAATATAAAAGTTTTTTTTAAATTTAAATCTTGAAGAAATCTGAAATAATTATTTTTTATTGATAAAATTAATTCTGTCATAATTTTTAATTAGTAACTACTTAATAAGTTAGCCTATACTAACTTTTTTTCAAGTTTTAATGGAAAAAGAAAAATGTTAAATTTATAAAAAAAATATGTTTAAAAAAAATCCAAAAAAAGATGCAAAATCTTACATATACACTAGAAAAGCACATAAAAATGAGTTAGCAGAAGATTATGTGGAATTAATAGAAGATTTAATTATTAAGGAAGGTGAGGCAAGAATAGTTGATATTGCAGATCACCTAGGTATATCTAAAGCAACAGCAAATCAAACAATTAATAGATTAGTAAAAAAAGGTTTTTTAACATCAAAACCTTATAGAACAATCCGTCTTACTAAAAAAGGAGAAAATACTGCAACATATGTACGTCAAAGACATAAAATTGTTTATGATTTCTTAATTGCATTAGGATTAGATAAGGAAACAGCAGAACTCGATAGTGAGGGAATAGAACATCATGTTGGAAATAAAACTTTAAACAAATTAAAAAATTTAACTAATAAATTAAAAAAAAAATGAAAAAAATTTTTCTTATTTTTATTTTATTTTTTACTACCCAACATGCAAAATCAGAAATTATTTATTTGCAGTGTTATTATAATATAAGCCTAGAAGAGGTTTATTATAATTTTGTTTTAGATACGTCAAAAAAAAAAGTAGAGATATTAAATAAAAAAAAATTTAAAAATAATTCTAATTTAAAACTAAAAAAAAATACATATTACTGGAAATTTTACGATACATCTACATCCACAGAATTTCTTTTTAAAATTGATAAATTTTTTCAAAAAACTTCTGTTGAGTATAAAAAAAAATTTTATGACGATAATGAATTAGGATCTTTTCTCAATGATCTATGGAAATATTATGCTAAAAAATATATAGGGAAATGTAATTTATTGTAGAAAAAAAAATACTTGATGAATACAAATATACTTATCTTACAACACATATCCGTAGAAGATCCGGGTTTTATAAAAGATTTGATGATTAAAGACAATTTTAATCTTAAAACTATAAAGCTTTATAAAAAAGAAAAAATTCCAAAAGATTTAAAAAAATACGATGCCATGTTTTCAATGGGAGGGCCTATGGATACATGGATGGAAAATAAATATCCATGGTTAAAAAATGAAAAAAAAGCAATACACGAATACGTTGTAAAACTGAAAAAACCATTCCTAGGTTTTTGTCTCGGCTGTCAATTACTTGGTGAAGTTTTAGGAGGAAAAGTAGAGAGAATGGAAAAATCTGAAATCGGGATTTTAGATCTTTATATGCAAAACGGGTATACCAAAGATACTTTGTTTCAAAATTTTGATACATCTATTAAAGTTTTACAATGGCATTCTTATCAAGTAAATAACTTAAGTAGTAATGTAGAAATTTTAGCTTCATCTGACCTTTGTAAATATCAAGCTTTTCGTTATAAACAACATGCCTATGGCATACAATTTCATTTAGAAACTAAAAATAATACTATTAAAAATTGGGCGTCCATACCTGAATATAAAAAATCATTAGAAAATAGTCTGGGCATGGGGTCAATAAAAAAACTAGAAAGTGATACTCAAACTCATTTAAACATAATGAATAAAAATGTTACTTCTATGTACCAAGGATTTAAATCAATAATAAAGAAATGAAAAAACTCTTACTCATACTTCTTTTCCTTTTTAAAAAAGTTTTATGTTTATAAAAAAAATTTTCTTCTTCCATTTTTTATAATTGTATAATGAAATAGTAATATGGAAATACAGTGTTATAAATGCGGAAAAGATATGGAATGTAATCCGGAAGGCAAATGTTGGTGTAAGAATCTAAAATTTAAGATTGCTCGAGAAAATATAGAAAAAAATAAAAATTGTTTATGCGAAGATTGCTTAATAAATAATCTCACTTCTTGAATAATTAATAATATTTTTACTTCCAAAATCATGGTTCATAGTGCTATAATTTTGATATGAAAAAATTTTTTTTAATATTAATAATAAGTTTTAGTATAACTGCCTGCGAACAGTTATCTAAATCCGACAATGAACTTGTTAAATTTTCTGCTAAGAATTTAGAAGAAAGCTCTCAGGCAGAAGAAAGTTTTAAAAAATATGGCCAGGTATATTATAATATTCACCTTGGCAGATTGTGTTCTCCTGATGGTAAAGCGGTAAGTCTTATTTGGTTAAACCAAGTTGATCCTAGTGGTGAAAAAATCACCAAGGATCAGTTAAATGTTTCAAAAGAAAATTGTAAAAAATAATAGGCGCAGGAGTTGGAGTGAAAAAAATATTTTTAAATATGTTCAAAAAACTTCGTTACAAAAAAACTATTTTAGTAGTTATAGTAATTTTTTTCTTTGCAATATTAATTTCTGATAACAGGTATAAAAAACCTCATATAGCAAAAATTACGATAGATAATATTATTACACAAGATTCTTTTAGATATGAAAAACTTGAAGAATTATCTCAAAATAAAAACACAAAAGCAGTTATAGCTTTTATTAATAGTCCTGGTGGGACTGTGGTTGGAGGGGAAACGTTATATAAAAGTATAAAAAATATTTCTCAGCAAAAACCAATTGTATCAGTTATGGGAGAGGTTGCTACTTCTGCTGCATATATGGCATCTTTAGGATCAAACCATATATTTGCTCAAGAAGGAACTATTACAGGATCAGTTGGTGTACTAATATTAAGCTCAGAAATTACGGAACTTGCAAAAAAAATTGGAGTTTCTACTGAAATAATTAAAAGTGGAGATTTAAAAGCCTCACCTTCTCCTTTAGAAAAAATGACTCCTAAAGCAAGAGAACAAATGGAAAAAATTGTGAAAGAAATATCTAAAAATTTCATTGATTTAGTAAAAAAAGAAAGAAATCTAGATAATAAAAAAACACAATTAATCTCAGATGGAAGAATTTTTACAGGTCAATCAGCTGTCCAAATAGGTCTAATTGATACTATCGGGAATATTAAAGAAGCAAAAGAGTATTTAAAAACAGAATATAATATTGACAAACTACCTTTATTAGATTTTCAAATTATAAAAAAAGAAAAGTTAATAGAAAAATTTTTATCATTCTTTTCTGGCAACATTAATGCTAGCAGATTTTTAAATCTTCAAGGTTTGATTTCTATTTGGATTCCAAATGTATGATTATTTAAAAATAGGTTATTTTTGTAAAATATAACTTGCATATTTTTCTTTAACTTCTGGTATCCATTTTTCAAAATTCTCTTGTCTTTTTTTATGACTAGGATGAGTTTTTAAAAATTCTGGAATTCTTTTTTCTGCTTTTTTTGTTATATCGCCTTTTTTATCAGCCTCTTCTTTTTTTTCATCTGCATAATTTTCCATTCTTATCCATAAATTTTGTGCTTCATCAGGATTATAGCCTGCAATTGTCATAAAAACTAAGCCCAAATAATCTGCTTCTGCTTCCTGATGTCTGCTGAAAGGTAGAAAAAAACCAAGTTGGGCTAAAACATCTATCATCGCATTACCTGATGGTCCGAAAATAGCATTAGATAAAATATCAAAAGCTAGTGCTTGACTCATTCTTTCTTTACCATGACGTGCTAAAACATGAGCCATTTCATGAGCCATTATTGCTGCTATAGCATTATCATTCTCAGCTACTTCTAAAATTTTAGTGTAAAAAACTATCTTTCCAGTTGGCATTGCAAAAGCGTTTACAGTTCTTTTATCTTTTATAATGTTAACTTCATAGTCATGTTTTGCTTTACTATAATCTTTTCCTTCAATTATAAAATATTGTTCAACTGCCTTTTCTATATGAGCCGCCATACCATTTAGTTTTTTATGCAACTCATCATCCATTTTTACCAATCTTCTTTGATCTCTTTCTTCATCTATTAATCTATAGTAAATGGAGTCACTTTGATGGTTTAAAACGCTATCAGGATAAAAAATTAATTGTTTTCTACCACTTACAGGAACTGTAGAGCAAGAAATAATAAAAAAAAAAATTACTAATTTTTTTATTAGATACATTTTAGGGAAGATTGAGAATTATTCTTCGTCTTCACCGCCTAATAATTTCCTTTTAGCTTTGGTATATTCGCTCTTTGTTAGGGCACCATCTTTATATAGTTGATTTAAGTCCAAGAGTTGTTGAGTTAAATCTTCTGTTTTAGCTTTTATTTCTTCGCTTCTACTTTCACAACCCTTGTCTACTTTTAGTTGTTCAACTCTTTCAATTCTTCTATCGGCACTATTTAATGAATTTTTATAATTTTGAGATTTTGCAATTAAATTAAAAGGAAACCATAACAAACCGTCCAAGATATCCGCACCGCTCATACCTGATTTATCTTTTTCTACTCCATCAATAATGACTTGAGCACGAACAATTTCTTGATCAAGCTGTTTACAGGTCAAATCAGTATCCCCAGCTTTATGAGCACTAACCACATCATGTTGTGCGCTTCCTGCACAATTAATTAATAACAAACAGGTTAAATAGATTACTATTTTCCTAAAGTCTTCCATATAAATTTAAAAAACAAAAGTTTAAGGAAATTTTTAAAGATAAATAATATAAAGAAGCAAAAAAAGGCAAAAAGGAGCAAAAGAAACAAAAAAAGATCCCTACAAAAATGGTATCAAAAAAAAAGTATATGTCTATAGAAAAAAAGTTAGAAACCTTGAGATTTTTGGTGGAGCTAGACGGGATCGAACCGACGACCTCTTCACTGTCAGCGAACTTTAAAAAGTAAATGTGGTTTTAATATTTTTTTTAGGTAATATAAAAAAAAAAAAAATGAATAAAAAACTCACTATATTTCTTATTTTAAGTTTTCTTAGTTTACAAACTTTTTCTTTTTGGCATCAAGCTGAATTTAACTTTGAAGAACATGAGCACAATAAAGATGTTTGTGAAATTTATTTATATTGTGATCAATCAAAAGATAATATGTCTAATGCTGCATTATCGCTGCAAGGACTTGAATATTTTACTTTTGCTTTTGTTTTAGAAAGAAATTTTCTTACTTATTCAAAAAAATATAGAGTAACTTCGACCCGAGCCCCACCACAATTCTCCTAAAACATATTTTTAAATTTTATTAATTTAGTACATTGCCCTGTATTTCACAGGTCAATTTACATCTTTTTTTTAAGGAGACAAAAAAAAATGCTTAAAACTAAACTAGCAGCATCTGCCGCCATAATATCTTTGTTCTTCGGTACTTCTGTATTAGCAGAATCCGATAAGGATATCGATATATTAAGAGCTGAAATCCAAAATATGAAACAGGTCTATGAGAAACGTATTGCAGATATGGAGGCAAAACTTGTAAGAGTTGAAAAAAAACGTGATCAGGTTTCTGTTTCAACTGGAAAAAAAGTTCCTATAAGATCTAGCCGTAGAATACTTTCTAATAGTTATAATCCATCAGTTGGATTAATCTTAAATGGAAAATATTCAAATTTTTCATCAGGAAGTTCAGAAATACCAGGCTTTGGCATTGGCGAAGAAGGAGAGCGCGGAAAGGAAGGGCCTGCAATTGGAGAATCCGAAATGAATTTTTCTGCAAGTGTAGATGATAAATTCTACGGAAGCTTAACATCAGCAATTGTACGAGAAGGTGGGTCAGATAAGATAGAGCTAGAAGAAGCTTATTTACAATCCTTACCAGGTTTAGGTTTGCCTAGCGGCTTGAGTTTAAAAGCAGGACGTTCTTTATGGACGCTTGGTTATCTTAATGAACATCACGCTCACACTGATGACTTCGCAGATCGTCCACTACCTTATCGTGCGTATCTAAATAAATCATTTAATGATGATGGTTTGGCTACATCATATGTTTTGCCAACAAATTTCTATTCAGAGATTGGAGGAGGAATATTTCGTGCAGATGATTTTCCATTTGGCACCGGTGATGGTGAAAATACCGCATGGTCTGCCTTTGCTCGTATCGGTGGCGATATAGGAAATAATCAAAACTGGCGTTTAGGCGGTTATTTACTATCTGGAGAATCTAAAGGTAGTGGTCGAAAAAGTAATGAGGATGCAGTTATATTTAAAGGAGAATCAGATCTTTATGTAACTGATCTACGTTACGTTTGGGCTCCAACTGGAAACGCGCGTAATAAAGAAGTTATATTCCAAACTGAATATTTCTGGCGTAGTGAAGATGGAACATATCAAGATACCGAAAATTCTACCGGTATTATTAATTTTGATGATTCATCTAGCGGTCTTTATATCCAAGGTGTCTACAAGTTTTTTCCTAGATGGCGCGTTGGCGTTCGTTACAGCAGGTTATTTTCACCTAATGTTCCTGCAGGATTAGTTGGTAGTAATTTGGATTCTGCAAACTTTGATCCAAGAGCATATGCGACAATGATTGATTGGACAAACAGTGAGTTCAGTCGTGTTCGTTTACAATATAATCATGAAAAGCTTAAGGACGGACAAACCGATAAACAATTCATGATGCAATATGTTATTAGTATTGGTGCTCATGGTGCACACAAATATTAAAGTAGCATGATGATGAGATTGTTTAAACTAATATTGATTGGGTTGTTTTGCACAACATCAAATGTAACACATGCAATGGTAAATATTTTTGCCTGTGAACCGGAGTGGGGAGCTCTTGCAAAAGAAATTGGTGGCAGTAAAGTAAAAATCTTTTCTGCCACCCATGCAAAACAAGATCCCCATTACATTCGTGCTCGTCCTAGTCTTATTGCTAAAGCTAGGAAAGCTAATATTATTTTTTGTTCTGGTGCTGGTTTGGAAGTAGGATGGTTACCTTTATTATTACAAAAAGCTGAGTCGAGTGTTCAACCAGGAATGGAGGGCCATTTAATAGCATCCAAATTTGTAAAAGTGTTAGAAAAACCAATAGTGGTTGATCGTACAATGGGAGACATACATCCAGAAGGAAATCCACATGTACATCTTAATCCTCACAACATTTCTTTAATAGCAAAAGAGTTAACAAAAAGATTGGAATTGATTGATGCAACCAATGCATCTTTTTATCGCAATCGTTTCAACAGTTTTGCTTTACGTTGGAAAGAAGCTATTGTTCGATGGGAAAAAAATGCTTCTGATCTTAAAGGAATGCAAGTTGTTGTTCATCATAGAACATTTAGTTATTTAATAGACTGGTTAGGACTGATAGAAGTAGCATCTTTAGAATTAAAACCTGGTATTCCTGCTACCGCATCACATCTAGAAGGATTATTGCAACAATTTAAAACAAAACCTCCCGATGTAATTGTTCGTACACCTTATGAGCCAGGCAATGCTAGTATATGGTTGTCAGAAAAAATTAATAGTCCGGCAATAGTATTACCCTATACAATTAACGGTGATGTTAGTAGCGTTGACCTTTTTGCATTATTTGAAAATTCTATTAATTTATTAAAAGGAGCACTGAATGATTAGCAATGAAATGATCTATGTTATCGGTCCTGCATTATTAATTTGCTCTATGATCGTTTTAACCCATGTTCCTTTAGGAATTGAGGTTTTGAAAAGAGGAATTATTTTTATTGATTTAGCGGTAGCCCAAATTGCTGGTTTAGGATTAATAGCAACAAATTTTTTATTCTATGAGCCTCATCCCTTGTTACCACAATTAGTAGCATTGACTTGTGCAATTCTTGCTGGGTTATTTTTTCATAAAGTCGAAATAAAGATACCGAAACAGCAAGAAGCAATTATTGGAGTAACTTTTATACTTGCAGCATCTTTAGCTATTTTACTATTAGCTGATCATCCTAACGGAGGAGAAGAAATCCGACATTTACTTTCAGGCCAGATTTTATTTGTTACATGGCAAGATATAGCAAAGCATACACCCATTTATGTTTTAATTCTTGCAGTATGGTTTTTTAAAAAGGAATATCGAAATAATATCGGTTTCTATTTACTCTTTGCACTAGCTGTTACCTCATCTGTACAGATGGTAGGAATATACGTAGTGTTTGCTAGTCTTATTTTACCTGCATTAGCAGTAATAAACATAAGTAATCCATATAAGTTAGGGTGGCTTTGTGGAATTATTTCAGTAATAGCAGGGATTTTTTTAGCAACCTTTTTTGATGCTCCTGCAGGTCCATTAATTGTTATAAGTTATGTTCTTACAACTATAATTTTTGTAATTATAACCAAGATGAATAGACAAAAATTAAATTAGATTTTTGGTGGAGCTAGACGGGATCGAACCGACGACCTCTTCACTGCCAGCGAAGTGCTCATTTAACAAAATTTCAATCTATACTTAGCTTTCACGAGAATGTTATTGTTTGCAATGACAATAGAGTGACAATTTTTGCTCAAAAATCACGGATCATGGTGCTAGAATTATTGTATGAAACAAAAAGGATTCTCATTAATCGAACTTTTGGTCGTGGTTGCCATCATTGGAATCTTGGCAGCAGTTGGAGTAGTTGCTTATAATGGGTATACGAAAGCTGCAAAAAAAAATATGGTTTTATCAAATCTAAATAAAGTAGTTAAATTGATACAATCAGAATTGTTAATATGTTCTGTAGGTGGTGAAATGATGCCGTATCTAAAATCATTAAAAAACAACAATATTAAAAATATGTCAAACTATAGCTGCGAATACTTTAAAAAAAATGGATATTCTGAAAATCATGTTTGGATTGCAGGGGCAGTTGTGGCTTACCTTCATAGTTATGGACATCTTGATGGTTTTAGTAATCCTTTTAATAAAGATGATAATGTTAAAAGCGGAATTAATAGTTCTGGTGGTTGTGCAGCAAATGAAGTGGTTTTGGGAAGAGTGCGTTGTAGTGAAAAACCAGCGGGGGCTTATAAATGTTGTTGCAAATGGGGAGAAGGCGCTAATGATTATACTGAAAAAATTATTCCAAATCCTTTCTAAAATTGTCCACCAATTTTGCATCGAAAATCACGGATCATGGTGCTAGAATTATTGTATGAAACAAAAAGGGTTTTCATTAATAGAACTTTTAGTAGTTGTTGCTATTATTGGAATCCTGGCAGCGGTTGGTGTGGTTGCTTATAATGGATATACGAAAGGTGCAAAAGCTAATGCTACTAAAGCTAATCACAAAGAATTTATAAATTACGCATCTTCACTACTTATGAAATGTCATATGGGAGAAACAAAAATTGATTTAATGGTTAATCCTCAAAGCGAAACTCAAAGTTATAACTGCGCAGACTCTCTTGGAAATTTTCTTGGTCTTTTTCAAACACATTTGTGGAATTATAAAAAAATATCTAATCCTTATAGACCTGATCAACCTGCCTTTAGTTATACTTCACCGGGAGGTTTTCTAAAAAGTAGATTGGGATATACAAATATGTGGATTATTGGAGGATCTCCGAGCGCACCGGTTAATGTATCGACAGAATATGAAGAAGGAAAAACTTTAACAACTACCATAACTATTTGTTTGGCTGGAGGTTGTGATTATCAATAAATCAAAAAAAGGATTTTCATTAATAGAACTTTTGGTCGTGGTTGCAATCATTGGAATCTTGGCAGCAGTTGGAGTAGTTGCTTATAATGGATATACGAAAGCTGCAAAAAGGAATGCGGTTATTTCTAATTTTAACACTGCTCTAAGATACATAAAACAAGAAATGATGAAATGCGATATAGGTGCTGGACCTATAAGATTTATGACTAAAGATAATGGTTTAAAAGATTGGGAATGTAGCGTAGTTAATTCAAATAAAACTAGATTTGATGAATTTACTCAAGGATATTTGGGTCATATAGAATATGGTTTTGGTATGACAAATCCCTATACCGGACTAGATATTGGAGGACAAGCAGTGGGCCAAATGCAATTTGGTGAAGATACCGGTTGGTTAATTTTAAGGTCTTGGTATTTAGATAAAAACGATGATAAACAAACTCTTGAAGTCCTAAGAGTAAATAGCACGCAATATCAAATTCCTTAAAAAATTATGCTAAGAAAAAAACAAAAAGGATTTTCCTTGATAGAACTTTTAGTTGTTGTTGCGATCATTGGAATCTTAGCTGCGGTTGGAGTGGTTGCTTATAATGGGTATACCAATGCAGCAAAAAAAAATACAACTATAACAAATCATAATAATGTAGTTAAATTTTTACAAAACCAACTAATTAAGTGTGAACTAGGTGATGCAAATATTGGTGAGGCATTAACTGTCAATGAGCAAGGTAGTAAAAAAACATTATATTGCCCAATTGTAGCAAATATCGACACAAAATTTTGGATAGGACATTTTTATTATGAAAATTGGAAAAATAGTTATTATACAAATGAAGAAACTGTCAAAGATAATTGTAACGACAAAGAAGGGTGCATAGAATTTAAAGCGCCAAACAAAACAACCTTTACTATTAAAAGTTTTTACAAAGAAAATAATATATTACAAAGCAAAACTACCACAATAAAAACAAATTAAATAAAATAATTAATCCCGTATCACGGATCAGGAATTTACTGACAATTGACTGACAATTTTTGCTCAAAACATAGTCAATTCATCAACCATGAAAAATTAGCCCTGAAGAAAAAACGTTGGAAACATTGAGATTTTTGGTGGAGCTAGACGGGATCGAACCGACGACCTCTTCACTGCCAGCGAAGCGCCCATTTATCAAAATTTCAATCTATACTTAGCTTTTTTAAACTAAACAAAAAGTTACGGCACAATTACGACACAATTTTTCTTAAAAACTCCTGATCCGTGATACGGGATTAACAATAACCAGCAATACAAAGACCTTGGTACATTTGCATGAGGCTATTATGCAAATTTTGTTGTCTCATTGCTTCATATTGTTGTATGGCTTGTTGTCTTTGTAATTCTTGCATTGCTCTTTGTTGTTCAGAAACTTGTGATTGATACCTAGAATTTATTTCTGCTCTTTTTTGAGCATCAATTTGCGCTTGTTGTATTGCTAGCTCTTTAACTTTTAAAATACATTCGCCAAATTTTTCTGTACCTTCTTTGAATCCGTATTTTTTACAAGTATTAAAAAAATCTTGATCATTATTAAGATTAATAACATTTTGTGTCTGTTGTTGTTTTAGAACAGGTTGTTTGGTTTGTTTTTTTTCATCAGCAACAACAACGCCAGGAAAATGTGTGGGATTTTTTCTAATAAATTCTATAATTTGTTTTTTACTTTGCTCACCTACGTAATAATCACCTTGCATTGTTAAAACACAAGCCTGATTAGCTTTTGTTTCTTTTGCTTTTCTGCATTTATCAACTGCGCCTTCATTTGCTGCCTTTTGTGATCTGGAATCTACATATTGCCCATATGGATTTTCATGAAACATTCCAGCATAAGGTCCTGTTGTCCATATAGCTCTTGCCTGAGCTCTAAATTTTCCTTTACTCTTACGAAACTTCCATGAATATGGGGAGCCTTGATAAGATTCATATACATACTGCAAAGATTTAGCAGAGTGAAATGGAGTTATCATCCAACTAAATAATATAACTAAAAACAAAAGCAAATATTTCATATCAAATCATTCAATTCACTATATATTTATGCTATAATAAACATTACAAATGTTAAGGGTTTTTTACATACTCTTTTATTTTGTAATTGTATTTTTCATTACTGCTAATAAAGAAACACAAGCAGCTTGCACATGCGAGTGTGTTAATGGTAGAAGTGTTCCTATATGTTCTAGTACTATGGATCTTCCACCATTTTGTTCACAAATGTGCCCACTTAATCCATCGCAACTTCAACCTCTTGGAAGAAATAATCTACCTCCTTTAGGAACAAGAAATTGTGAATTTATGCAAGTATACAATCCGGTTACTCATATATATGAATGGAAAAACGTTTGTTACTAAAATAAGTGAACCAATGATTCCTGATCCGTGATACGGGATTATTATTTCTTCTTATAAAATTATCCACCACATAAACGTCTTATATCTCTAATTTGCTCTTTCCAGGAGGATGTAAGTAGTACTTTATGTTTATAATTGTAATATCCCTCATGAGCATTTCTATCCCCAGCGGCAAACATCAAAGTAGCTGCTTTTGCTTTCGCATCTATTTGTTTCATTCTATTATTTAGAATATCTATTTGTGATTGATGATGATTCAGTTCGTATTTACGAGCCAATTCTTTTTCTCTTTCCCATTCACAATCTGCTTCATCCGTCATAATGGTCATACTGCCTTGATAAGCAACAATTTCTATACATTTTTCTGTTCCTGGCTGATCCCCATAAACATATCCAAATAATTCTTTTTTGTAATCCATTACGCTAGTACAAATCTTAGGTAAAGCAAAAGTTGTATGAACCGGGAAAAGGAGAAGAAGTATGACTAAGAGTTTTTTCATTTACTTGCGTGACAACTATCCAATTTCCATTCCAAAGATTTGTTTTTATAGACACCTTTCCCAAGAGTTTTTACGCAACTCTTTACACTTTCATTTTGTTTTTCTAATCTTTCATGTGCATATGAATCTTCATATACACTCTCAGGTGTGTCATTTTCAGAACTTTTAAAAAAATTATAAAGGAAAGCAATAATTCCGAGAAGGATTATTGCAAAAATATATTCTTTGGGATCTTTCCATGGATTCCAAAAAGTTCTTGAACCACAATGTGGACATGATTTAGCGCTCTTAGACATTTCTCTATTACAATCTTTGCATTTTATTAAATTTCCCATACCAAAATTATAGCACCGTGATCCGTGATTTTCGACACAATTACGACACAATTTTTGCTCAAAACATAG